>DATLWH010000910.1:0-23017 GCA_035576505.1 Thermoanaerobaculia bacterium
CGAAACGCTCCCGATAGTCGCCGTCGGGCAGGACAAGCACGCCGTACTTGGAGAGATCGGTGTTTCGCAGCGACTCGACCGAGAGGGTCGAATGCGGCAGCGGCGTATCGACATCGAGCGTGTGCCAGAGCATGCCGTAGGAGGTGGCGTTGACATGCGGGCCGCCGACGAGGGCGATGCGCGGGTCTTTGACGAAGTGGATTTTTGAAGAGCCGAAGCTGGTGGCGCCGGTCCAGCCGGAGTCGATCGGTGTTACGGCGACGGCCGACTGGCGTGCGGTCCGCTCCAGCGCGGCATCGACGTCCGGCTTGTTGTTTCCTTTGAGGATGACCAGGGAGCCGCGCCCGAAGTTGCGCTCGTTCACCGTGACGACGTCATCGCTCACGTTGAAGCGGATGCCGTTGTGCAGCATCCCGCCGGCCGCTCGATAGACGTTCGGGTCGCTGCCGTCGATGATGTAGCCGTAACGCGCCGCGCGAAACGCCGGCAGGGCGGTGGCCGCATACGGGCGCAGGTCGGCGGTGACCGGTGTCGCCGTCACGTAGGCCTCGACGTTCATGGCCAGAGGCAGGGACCATGACGTCAGGTCGTAGAACTCGTCCCGCTCGTCGGCGTGGGCGCGCTTCTGCTGTTCTTCGACATATCCCTTTGTGAAGACGGGAGAGCGTTCGAGCAGCGTCTGCGCCAGCCCGCCTAGGGGCTGTCGCGTGCTGATCACGACCGTGCCGGCGGGAAAGAGGTGGGCGTCGGCGGCGTCGCTGCCGATGCGCGTCGCCTTCAGCGTCACCGGCGCGCTGAGTTGCGACATGGCGATCTGCTGGCGTTGCAGCATGTCGACGAGAGGTTGGAAATTCGGTGAGTTGGGGAGCAGCAGGTAGGTGTTCTGCCCCGACGCCACCTGTTTCCGCATCATCTCGTAGGTGTACTGCAGCAGCCCTTCGCGGTTCTCCGAGGCTGTGCGCAGCGTCGCCATCGCCGTCGTGTAGTGCCGGGCGATGCGGTCGGCCAGCGTGTAGACCGTGCCGTCGTCGCGCATGATGGCCGAGCCTCCGCGGCCGCTGCCCGCGACCTCGTAGGTCATGCCGATCGCGCCGTGCAGCGACGGCCATGAATCGCCGTAGCCCGGATAAAAGAGGTCGAACTCTTCGCCGGTGAAGAAGGTCCATCCCTTTTTCGTGAACGTCTCGGCGTTGGCGCGGCCGAATTTCTCCAGCCAGGTGTCGACATCCGCCGGCAGGTTGGCATTGACCGGCCGCGCGTCGGGGGGGAAGAAGTACGACGACTGGTAGCCCATCTCGTGGAAATCGACGAAGACCTGCGGGTTCCACTTGCGGTACTCGGCGACGCGGGCCAGCGTTTCGCGCTGCGAGGTCCAGGCCCAGTCGCGGTTCATGTCGATGAGGTAGTGATTGAAACGGCCGCCCGGCCACGGCTCGCTGTGCTCGAACGATTCAGGATTCGAATCGGGCTCCTCCCCGCGGGTGCGGATGAACCACTGCACGTAGCGTTCGCGTCCGTCGGGGTTGAGCAGCGGATCGATGATGACGACGAGGTTCTCCAGCAGCGGCGCTGATTTCGGATCGCTGAGAAGCGTGCTGGCCACTTCCATCGATGCTTCCGCGGACGACGACTCATTGCCGTGGACGCCGAAGGAGAGCCAGGCGATGGCGGGGGTCGTGTGCGCGATCTCGTTCGCCCGCGCCTGTGTGGTGGCGTTCGGGTCGGTCAGGGCGGCTATGTTCGCCCGGATGGCCTCGATCGCGGCACGATTCTTCGGCGACGTGATCACGGCCAGCATCAGCGGGCGATGCTCATAGGTTTCGCCGAACTGGTGCATCGTGATCAGATTCGACCGCGTCGTCAGCAGGTGGAAGTAGTCGAGGATGCGCGCATGCGGCGTGAAACGGTCGCCGAGGGTGTAGCCGAGGAATTCGTCAGGCGTCGGAATGGCAGTCTGTGCCTGCGACGCCGCCGCGAAGAGAAACACGAACAGGTAGAGAAAGAGTCGTCTCATCATGATCTTTCAAGTCGTATCGATTGTCGGAGCGATGCTGATTCTGGCCGCATTCGCCGCGCAGCACTTCAGGCTGTTCGAAGCGGAGACGAAACGCTATCAGATCCTGAATCTGATCGGAGGATTCTGTTGCTGCCTGACCGCGATCGCCGGCCGGCAGTATGGGTTCATCCTGCTGGAAGGGAGTTGGACGGTGATGAGTGCCTGGGGAGTGTGGCGGGTGGTACGAAGGATGAGGATTGAAGGATGAAGGATGAACGGTGAAGGATGAACGGTTAAGGTTCATGCTTCATATTTTCATCCTTCATCCTTCATCCTTCAATCTTCATCCTTCAAACCTCAACCTCTTCCTCTACCGCGGCGTTGGACTTCGCGTGGATGCCCAGACGCTTCATCATCTCGTTCAACGTCGACGGCTTGAGCTGCAGCAGTTCTGCGGCGCGCTTCTGGACGCCGTTGGCCATCTCCAGCGACTGCAGGATCATGCCCCGCTCGTAGCGTGAGACGGCGTCTTTGAGCGACAGCCCTTCCGACGGCACGATCATGGCCGGTTGATCGGTCTGCTGAGGGAAGCGGAGGTAATCGGGCAGTAGCTCGATGCCGATGCGGTCGCCGGTGCAGAGGACGACGGCGCGCTCGATCGTGTTCTCCAGCTCGCGGACGTTGCCGGGCCAGGGGTGGTCGAGGAGAATGCGCATGGCGTCGGGCGTCACTTCACGCACTTTCCGCTTGTTCTCCTCGGCGTATTTGTCGAGGAAGTGCGCCACGAGAAGGGGGATGTCTTCGCGGCGGCGGCGGAGCGGCGGCAGCGGGAAAGTGATGACGTTGAGGCGATAGTAGAGATCTTCGCGGAAGCGATTCTCCGCCATCAGCTTTGTCAGGTCGGCGTTTGTCGCGGCGATGATGCGGACGTCGACCTTGATCGTGTCCACCGAGCCGAGGCGCATGAACTCCTTTTCCTGGATCACGCGGAGAAGCTTGGCCTGCGTCTCGAGGTTGATGTTGCCGATCTCGTCGAGGAAGATCGAGCCGCCGTCGGCGACCTCGAAGAGTCCGCGCTTGGTGGCGATCGCGCCGGTGAACGAGCCCTTCATGTGCCCGAAGAGCGACGACTCGAGGAGCTCGGGCGGCAGCGAACCGGAGTTGACGGTGACGAAGGCGTTGCGCGCGCGGGGGCTGGCGTGGTGGATGGCTTTGGCCACCAGCTCCTTGCCGGTGCCCGATTCCCCGGCAACGAGGATGTTCGACCGCGACGGAGCGGCCAGGCGGATCAGCTCGTACACCTTCTTCATCGGCTCGGACTTGCCGATGATGTTCGCGTAGGCGTACTTCTCCGACAGCTCGGCCTTGAGGCGCTCGTTCTCACGGGAGAGGCGCCGCTGTTCCAGCGCCTTGTTGACGGTGAGGATGACCTCTTCGTTCTTGAACGGCTTGGGGATGTAGTGAAACGCGCCGTGCTTCATGGCGTCGATCGCGCCATCGATCGAGGAGAAGGCGGTGATGATGATGACCGGCAGCGACGGGTTGGAGACGCGGATGGAGCGCAAGGTGTCGATGCCGCTGATCCCGGGAAGCATGATGTCGAGGATGACGAGGTCGATGTTGTCGTCTTCATCGAGGACGGAGAGCGCTTCCTCGCCGCTCGAGGCCATGGCCACGTCAAAGCCTTCGCGCCGCAGGACGGCGTCGAGCACGTCGCGAAGAACTTCTTCGTCGTCTACGATCAGAATGCGCATCGTCATTGGATAGGTACTTTGCTCAACCGGAAATCGGTTCTTCTGATTCTGTGGATCAGTGAATCGTTGGATGATCAGGCTCTGTTCGATCGATCGATTGTTCGACTGATCCGCTCGTCTTCTTTGGCAACGTAATGGTGAATTCGGCGCCCTGGCCCGGGGTGCTCTCCACGCTGATTTCACCGTCCGAGGCGTGAAGGATACGTCGCGTGATGGCCAGACCGAGCCCGGTCCCTCCCTGGCCGCGCTTGGTCGTAACCAGCGGCTCGAAGATCTTGCCGATCATGTCGGCGGCGATCCCCTTGCCATCGTCCTTGATGCGGATGGAGAGCTTCGTGCCGTTCTCCATCGCCGAAATCCAGATGTTGCCGCCCTCGGAGACAGCATCCCGGGCGTTGATGAGGATGTTCGTCAGGACCTGCTGAAGGTCGTGAAAGTTGGCCTGTACTTCGGTGTCGGAGATCGGCGCGAGATGGACATGGATGTCCTTGGCCTTGAAGAGGTCCTCGTGCAACGTCACCGTGGCCGCGATGAGCGCCGGGATGTTGACCATCTCGCGCGAGCGGGGACGGTTGGCGATGAGGTCGAGCAGGTTGTTGACGAGGTGCGATGCGCGGAAGGACTGCGCTTCCATCTTCTTGAGCAACCGGTAGCGCGGATCGTCCGGCTCCGTATCGGCCAGCAACAACTGCGCGTAGGACGAGATGCCGGTCAGCGGCGTGTTGACCTCGTGCGCCACGCCCGCCGCGAGGAGACCGAGGGAGGCCAGGCGCTCCTTGTCCTGCAACTCGCGCTCAAGGCGAACGCGTTCGGTGATGTCGCCGATGACGAGAACGCGCGCCCCGTCCGGCTCGTCGGCGTTGAGAGGGCTGGCCGTGATCGTGACTTCCTTATCTTCGCCATTGCGGTTGAGAAAGTTCGTGGTGATGGAGCGGGCCTTCGTGCGGCGCATCTCGTCGTAAGGAGGGAAGAGTGTGGCGATCGGCTCATCGATGATCTCGCTGCCGGCCTCGTTCGGCCGTACACCGCCGAGGAGATCCCAGAAGGCGTGATTGGCCGTCAGGAGCGTGCCGTCGGTGGCGATGACGGCGATCGCCGAAGACGACGACTCGATGATGTTCTCGTTGTACTCCTTGAGCGCGCGGATCTCTTCGAGCTGGCGGCGCAGGCGGCCGTAGAGGCGCGAGTTCTCGATGGCCAGCGCCACGGGCGCGCAGAGAGATTCGACGAGGTGAAGATCGTCGCGCGAGAGCGGCTCCTCGTTGCGCTTCGTGCCCAGCAGGAGGAGGCCCTGCAGCTCGCCTCGGTTCCTGAGCGGGAAGAGGTAGCGATAGCCGGCGCGCAGCAATTGCCACGGCAGCTCGCTCCCTTCCGGCAGCCGCGGGTCGGTGAGCACGAGCGGCCCCTCGGCAGGCATGGCGCCGAATTCAACGATCGACGAGCGCCGCGGAATGTCTGCCTCGGGGTCGTAGATCACCAGCGCCGGGCCCTCCCGCGTGAAGAGGTTCATCCGCTGCAGACCGAGCGCGTCGCGAAGGCGCTCGCGCATCATCGAGATCAGCTCGTGAACGTCGTGGAACGTGGCCAGTTCCTGTGCGAACTCAGCGATGGCACGCCGGTGCTTGTAGCTGTCGCGGTAGACGAACATTTCGATGACCGACTCGATCCGCCCCTTGACGGGGATCAGAACGCCCGCGATCAGCAGTCCCGACGTGAAGGCCAGGAAGTTCCGCTCCAGCGCCGACCGCTCTTCGATCACGTGCGAGAGGATCAGATTGATCGTCGAGAAGGCCACCAGGCCGAAGATGAACGTCACCGAGTACGCCAGGATCTCTTTGATGACGACTTCGACGTCCCACAACTTGTATTTGAGGATCGACACGGCGAACGCGAGCGGGATCAGCGCCAGCGGAAGAATCGAGATCGTCGTGTAGATCGGCTTCACCGAACCGGTGACCAGGTACGGCACGAGATAGATGAGCAGGAACGGCATGAAGCCGAGCGACATGCCGAGATAGATCCACTTGATCTGCTTCTTGCCGACCGCCGCGGCGGTGCGGTACGTGTACGCCAGAGCCACAATGGCCAGCGTGAAGTAGATGGCGAAGTGGACCAGCTCCCAATGCTGGATGAGAAGCAGTGACCGGTAGGGCGCGGCGATTGCCAGGCGGTTGCCCAGGACGAGAAGGTCGAAGTCCCATGCCGCCAGGAGCACCGGCGGGATGTACATCGCCGCGATGAGGCGCCGGTAGCGGACGATGGGACGGGGAAAGACGAGAAAGAAGTTGAGCGTCAGCGGCGGGAGAAGGATCGTGGCGAACTCTTCCACGAGCTGCAACAGTTTGTACGTGGCGTCGATGTCACCGGCCGGGGTGTAGACGTAGACGATGAACGAGAGCAGGGTGACGATGTAGAACAGCGTCGATTCGGTCCGGCCGCCTCGGAAGAGCGTGAAGAGGCCGATGGCGAGGTAGAGAAAGCCGATGAAGCTGAGGATGAGGTAGGCGTAGTCGATCTTCAGCTCGGGGACGAAGTAGTTCAGCCGAACCGTTTTTCCTTCGCGCGCCACGACCAGCGGCACCTTCTGTCCGATGCGCCGAAGCGTTTTCTGCAACCCTTCGATCTCATTCGACGGCGTATCGCCGATGAGCCAGATCTGGTCGCCAGGGCGAAGGCCGCTCGTTTCCGCGCCGCTGCCGGGGTCGACGTTCTTGACGACGACCACGCCGTTGTCGCGCGTGAAGGTGAAGTCGATGCGCTCAAAGGAGGAGCGCTTCCGCTGAAACGAGGCAAACGCACCAGCCACGACCGCCACGGTCACGGCAAGGATCACCAGGTTCGCGAGAAGAGATCGGCGCATGACGGGGCGGACTGACGCGGTTGGACGTCATTCAACGAGAGTGCCGTTGCGAAAATCGATCTAAACCGTTGAACACAAACGTCCGGCGGAATGAATCGTGGCGGACATCATGCGCTCATTCTCCAATTCCACGAATTTGGAACGCGGATATTTGGAGTTGCCGGACGTGCGCTAGACTCGGGTCCCAGATGAACCTGGGTGAATCAACGCGGCGGGATGGCAGCCGCGCTTCAGATAAATGTGCGGGCTGACCGGATTTGTGGCGGCGGCGGGATCGGTCGAGCTCCTCCCTGCCGTACGGCGCATGTGCGATGCCATCGCCCATCGCGGCCCGGACGACTCCGGCGAATGGATCGATTCCGAGCTGGGCATCGCCATCGGGTTCCGGCGTCTGGCCATCATCGATATCTCGCCGGCCGGCCACCAGCCGATGGTGTCGGCGTCGGGCCGCTACGTGGCCACGCTGAACGGAGAGATCTACAACTTCGAGGAACTGCGCCGCGAGCTGCATGAGGCCGGTATGGCGCCGGCCTTCCGAGGGCACTCCGATACCGAGGTGATGCTGGCCGCGTTCGAAGCATGGGGCGTGGAAGCGGCGGTGAAGCGATTCAACGGCATGTTTGCCATCGCCCTTTGGGACCGCGAGCTGCACCGCCTGCAACTCGTCCGGGACCGGATGGGCGTCAAGCCGCTGTACTACGGCTTTGCAGGCTTGGGCGGGCGAACCTTCCTCTACGGCTCGGAGCTGAAAGCCCTGCAACGGCACCCCCATTTCGAAGGGGCTATCGACCGCGCCGTGCTGCCCCTCTACTTCCGTTTCCTGTACGTGCCGGCGCCGTACACCATTTATGAGGGCATCCGTAAGCTGATGCCCGGAACGATCCTGACGTTCGATCCGGCAACCCGCCAGACGGAGACGACGGTCTACTGGTCGGCGCGCCAGGCGGCGATGCGGGGCGCCGCGCACCGATTCGCGGGATCGGAGGACGACGCGTCGCGCGAGCTGGAGACTCTTCTCCGCGACTCCGTCCGCATCCGCATGGTGGCCGACGTGCCGCTCGGAGTCTTCCTCTCCGGCGGCGTCGATTCCTCGATCGTCACCGCGATGATGCAGGCGGAGAGCCCGGTTCCTGTTCGAACGTTCACCGTCGGTTTCACGGAGGCGGCCTACGACGAAGCGCCGTTCGCGGCGGCTGTTGCCCGCCACATCGGCACGAACCACACGGAGCTGTACATGTCGACCGCGGATGTCGTCGACGTCATCCCGAAGCTGCCGTCGATCTACGACGAGCCGTTCGCCGACTCCTCACAGATTCCGACGCACCTCGTGGCCATGCTGGCGCGGCGCCACGTCACGGTCAGCCTCTCCGGCGACGGCGGCGATGAGCTCTTCGGCGGCTACACGCGCTATTTCATCGGGCAACAGCTCTTCCGACGCATGGCAAGACTGCCGCCGTCATTGCGGCCGGTGGTCGGGCGGGCGCTCAAACTGTTTCCGCCGCGCCTCTGGGACCGCCTCCTCGCCCTGGGCCGTCCGATCCTTCCATCCGCCCTCCGGCAACGTCCGGGAGAGCGCATCCATAAGGTAGCGCGGATGCTCGCGGCGAATGATTCCGACGCCATGTACTTCGAGCTCGTCTCGCATTGGTCGAACATCGTGACCGGTGGCACCGGACACGAGGCGCCGGTCATGGCGCGCGAAGAGTGGCCGGCGCTGGCCGATCCCGTCGAGCGGATGATGTATTTCGATCAGATCTCCTATCTGCCTGACGACATCCTGACCAAAGTCGACCGCGCCAGCATGGCTGTTTCCCTGGAAGCGCGCGAGCCGCTGCTCGACTACCGGCTCGTGGAGTTTGCCTGGACGCTGCCTCTCTCGATGAAAGTTCATGCCGGGCGGGGAAAGCAGATTCTGCGGCGAGTGCTCGACCGTTATGTACCTGAGCACCTCATCGAACGGCCGAAGATGGGATTCGGCATTCCACTCGACACTCTCCTGCGCGGACCTCTGCGCGATTGGGCGGAATCGCTGCTCGATCCCTCCACGATGCGCGCGCAGGGGTTTCTCGATGTCGCTCGCATCCGCGCCGCGTGGGACGACCACATCGCCGGCAGGAAAGATTGGAAGTACCACGTGTGGGGCGTCCTGATGCTGCAGGCCTGGCTACAGCAGCATTAGTTAGGAGCTTGCGCTACGGTCTGCCGACCGAAATCGTTCCGGCATCAGCCATGCCCCCTGGTGCCACCGTGATGGTGCGGTTCTCCGCGATGCCTGGCGTGGTGAGCACGTACATTCCAGGGCTGACGAATGGGATCTCGACGGAGCCGTTCGCGAGGCTCATTGCCGATGCCGCAAGCTGTCCCGTCGTCGATGTGAGCTGAACGTTGGCTCCAGCGATGGGCCCTCGTTTGTCGGAGAGTGTCGCCGTCACGACTCCCGACGCGAGAGCGATGGGAAAGCTCGAATCCCGAAACTCCCGCGGAATGGTCCCTACGTAGATCGAGCGCGTCTCGTCGGAAAGGGAGATCGTGCAGGCGCTGTCGCGCTTTCGAACGACATAGGTTCCGGCGGCATCAGCGACGGCGAACGTGACAAGGGGCGGGCAGGCCGCCCGTAGCCGCCACGCTGGCGGCGGTGGCGGCGTCAGCGTCACCGTGATGCGAACGGCCGGCTCGCCGATCCGCACTCTGGTCGTCTCTCCGGACTTCACCACGGCCGACTGCCAAAGGCCTCCGCCGGAAATGTGAACGTACGCGGCGTCTGCGCGCGCAAACTCCCGTGTCACCTGGTATTCGCCCGGCGCGGCACCGTCGAAGACCGCCAGACCGGTAGCGTCTGTTCTCGCGCTTTGCATCGCACCTTTCAATCTCACATGCACGGTGCAACCGATGCATGCCTGGTCGGCGTCCTCATCCCAGACGGCGACTTCGAGGCGCCCAGGCCGAGGCAGGTCGACGATGATCTCGTCGTCAGCCGAAGAGGATCCGTTGCGTATCTGCCGAACCGTTGCGAATCCCGGCGCGCTTGCCTCGAGGGCCATCGAGGTCGTCGCGTCGGCAGTCAACGTGAATGCACCGGTATCGTCGCTCGTGGCATCGCCGGCACCAGGTGGGTCGATGATCCTGACGAGGGCGTTTGGCACTGGCATTCCGGATTCCGCGTCGCGTACACGGCCGTGGATCATGTCGCCGGGGGCCAGCTCGATGGCACTCAGCTGCTTCTCCTCCTCGGCCGCGACAGAGACCGCCGCATTGGCGGTGCGGTAGCCCGGCAGGGTCGCGCGCAGGTCGTAATCGCCCGCCGGGAGGTTCGTGAAGACAAATGCGCCATGCTCGTCGGTGGTCAACCGGTTCGATGTTCCGCGGATCGAGACGCTCGCGCCGGAACGGCCGGCGCCGTGCTCATCGCGGACCTGGCCGCGGATCGATGCGAACCGATCGAGAGTGCATGTGGCTTCACTGGGCGGCACGTCAAAGCGGAGACTTGCCCGCGCAAACCCGTCCGCCGCGCATGTAAGGCGCAACGGGAGCTTGAAATCCGCGCCTGAGAGCACGACGTTGCCTTTGAGATCCGACGTCGCTTCAATGAGGATCGGCTGTTCGTCGTTGAGGTCATGCTCCTGCCAGAGGCCGACACCCGCTTTGGAGACAGGAAGACCGCCACGAGTACGCACATGGACCGCAATGTCGACTCCGGCCGGGATCGAAATATCGGGGATTCGCACGGCAGCATCTTCGTCGCTCGGTTTTCGGGACGGGATCGTTATGGTGGCCGTCCGGTGGAACCGCCCATTCGGCAGGCGCACATCAATCACGTAGTCGCCGGGCGCGATATGCGGAACAAGGAACCGGCCCTCGGAATCTGTTCGGACCGACTCGACGAGTTTCCGCTCATATCGGTCAAGCGGGATCGCGTAGGAACGACGACTCCGCAAGCCTGCGAAAAGCAGCCGAAGCTCGGCCTTTGCCGCGCCATGCCGGCCGACGAAACACCGGCCCCGAGCTTCGCGGCCTGGCTCGATTGTGAATGTCTCGGTGGAACCCTGAGCGACGGATATGCGCCGGCAACGAGTAGCCCGCCCGGGTGCGCCTGCACAAAGGAGTGTTTGTGTGCCGGGTTCGATTGCCGCGCGAAACTGCGAACTGCCTGGCGGCACATCCCACGTGGCGGCAATGCCTTGCGAATCAACCGGAATGGATGCCACCCAGACGCCGACGGCATGGTCGGAATGAAGGGTCACAGTCACATTCCCCTGCGCGGAGAATGAAAGGAGCGCGGCGCAGACTGTCGCGCTCCGGAACCAACGAGGAATCGACTGCACGGACACGTCGTCTAGTATGTTGGTTCGTACCAGCAGGTCTGCATGCAGATGCCCTGCGGTTGGCTGTTGTCACACATACAAACCCATTCCACTAAGACGATCCCAATGCTAAAAGTGCCTGGGTCGCATCCGCACTGCGGCAGGTCGCAGAAATCGCAACTTCCACCGCCGGTACTTCCGCCAGTGACGATGCTGCCGTAATCAGGGTAGAGCTGCAAATCCTGAGCAGAGGACGTCGGAGGTAAGAATGCCAATGCGAGCGTGAAGATCAATAGAGTCAGTGGACGGGCGGGCTTCCTTTTCACTATCTCCTCCTTAATTCTATGCACACCGGTTGGGGTAGCCGCTGATCGCGATAGAGAACGAGGTCGTCGCCCCACGCGACAAACCTGATGCTTGGGCATTGAGCATCTTCGATCCTTGTACGTTGCACGGTTCCGTCCCCCAGAATCGCCACGGACGTCAGACCTCCACCATCGGCGCTTTCGCCGAGTAAGACGCTGCGATCGGGAGCGATTGTCATGGACGCATACCTGCGGATGACTGGCACGGACGACTGCCGGTGAGCTTGTGCATTCGCGTCCAACTTCTTCACCCAGGCATCAAACTCCGCGGCCTTCGGGTGTTGGACGTGGCTTTTGCGGGTGATCGACCCTGTCTCCGAAAATGCGATCAGATCGCAGCGAAAGGCGTCGAAGGTGACGATCTCGCGGTGTGCCGGATCGTAGCGAAGAAGCGTGGCCCGGGCAGGAAAGACTCCCGGGCGGGACGTCGTGATGTCCGGGCACGCACCGAAGCCAGAGAGATACTCACCGGTCGAGGCGTCCCATATCTCAACACACGGGCCCGTGGTCTGCGGGGTCACGGCGATATGGCTACCGCTGAGCCATGCGATGTCGGTCGCGGAATGGAGAAGGCGAATCGAGCGCTTCCGGGATCCGTTCCAGCCGCGGATCTCAATGCCACGGCCACCCTCCGAGAGCACGGCGATACCCCGCTCGGGTTCTGCGTCGATACTCCACGCATTCGGCAGGATGTCGCTCTCGAAACGATCCCCGTTGGGCGTGACGCGGGTTACGACTCTGCGCTTGGCGTCCCACGCCCAGAAGTTGTTCTTCGCATCGACGCCCGCTTTCGTGACGTGGATCGACGCCAACTCCTCCGCGGCGGATTTGCGTGCGTACGCGGACCATGCATTCGTCAGAACGAATAGACCGACTAACACCAGACGGACGAGATTGCGGGAGCGGATAAGTTCCCTCCGATTTGTGTGATATGCAAGAAATAAGACCATAGATATCCTGCTGATGCAAGGGGTGAAGTGCGGCATGGCCTTGCCGAAACGCCTCCCGGAATCCAGTCGTCGACTCAGCTCAGAACGGCCTGCCGCGCGAAAGCGCGGGAGGCGACCCGGATGGGATAAGCCGCGAAGTACGGCAGGTTTCGCGGGTCGTACCGGAGGCTCTTGATCATGTGCCGCAGGAACAGGCGGGGCTTGCCGGTCTGGAAATAGCAGCCGGCGAGAACGCGGTGAATGCGGCCATAGGCATGCTTCTTCAGCGACTGCACGTCAGGATCGGACGACTGGAAAGCCTTTTCCAGCGCCATGAGCATGCCCCTCTCCATCCTCGAAATGTTGAGATGGATGCCGCTGCCGTGCAACCGGTACCGCAGGAGGACCTCGGGGACAAACCCGACGCGGTAGCGGACGGAAACCCGGTAGCAGAAGTCCCAGTCTTCCGACGGCTGCAGGACGGGATCGAAACCGCCCATCTCCTCGGCGATGCACTTCGGTACCAGGATGCTGCTGCCGGGCGCGGTGATGACTTCGCGATTGAGACGCAGCAGGTCCGAGGCAACCCATCCCTGCATCCCCGAGAGCAAGACGGAGATCTTCCCCTGGTTGTCGAATGACTCCGCGCCGCAATGAACCAGACCGAGATCGGGGTCAGCCGCGAAGAGGGCGATCTGCCGTTCCAGCTTCTTCGGGGTCCAGATATCGTCCGAATCGAGAAAGGCGAGGTACTCGCCGCGCGCGGCGGCGATTCCCGCGTTCCTGGCTGCGCCTACACCCTGGTTCTCCTGGCAGATCGTCCGAATGCGGTCGCCGTACCCGGCCAGGATCCGCGATGTTTCATCTGTCGAGCCGTCGTCGACGACGATGATCTCGAGCGCTGGGCAGGTCTGAACCAGGGCGCTGTCGATCGCCTCCCTGAGAAAGCGGCCATAGTTGTACGTCGGAATGATGACGGAGATCGTCTTCACGGTGTGAGAAGTAGATTAGTAGATTCGTAGATCGGTGCGATCAGAAACTCACCGATGTTCTCAACCACTAATCTACTAATCTACTAATCCACGAATACTAATCTCGGCTCCCGAGGGCGAACGGCACCATTCGCTGGAGGGCGGCGCGCTCGTCTTCCGTGAGCACGCGGGTCAGAATCAGCGCGCCGTGGACAGCCACCGCGGCGGCGGCCACACCGATCCGCGCGATCATCGATGATGTCAGCAATGCGGTGAGAGTGACCGGCACAAGAAGGACGATAACGGTGAGAGCGTAGTCGCGTCTGTTTTCCGGCCACGGCGCGAAGGCAAAGCCAGAACTGCGCCGGGCAAAGCGCAAGAAGAGGAATGCGCTTGCCAGCGCCCTCAAGCTCCAGGCCACCGCGGCTCCGGCTGCGCCGAAGCGGTGAATCAGAAACGCGGAACTGATGACGTACGGAATGACGAGCGATACCTGGCAGCGCGCGATGAGGTCGCTCCGTCCCAGCGTAATCAGCAAAGTGGATGGCACGTACGCCATGATCTCGCACACCACTCCACCCATCAGAAGGTAGAGCGGCAATGTGCTCTCGCGTCCGAACTGCGGCCCGGCCCACAGGGTGAAGAACGGGCGGGCCACGGTGCAGATGAAAACCGCTCCGGGCAGCGCCCAGTACAGCATGCCGCGAAGGGCTCGCCGGTACAGCAGCTCGAGCTGTGTGGAGTCGGGATTCACATGCAGTTGCGAGAATGCAGGGACGAGCGATTGCACCATGGCCACGGGGAGTTGGGTCAGCATGAAGGCCAGGGTGAAGGCGACCGAGTAATAGGCCAGCGCCTGTACCGATGCGTAACGCGGCAGGAGCAGTTTTTCCAGATTCGCCAGGACGATTCCTGCGATCGATGAGACCACCAACCCCCCGCCGAAGCGGGTGAGCGACTTGGGGAGCTCGCCGTTGATGTGAGGCCGGCGCATGCGTGGCAGCAGGCGCGCTCCGATGACGGCGTATGACAGCGCCGCCGTCAGGCCGGCCCCGGCCACCACCATGACCGCGCCGGTCAGGCCTCCACCGAGAAAGAGGACGACAGGGACGAGAAGGATCTGTCCGACCGATGTGCCGGCGGTGACGAGGACGACCAGATCCATCCTCAGCCGTACCATGGCGGGCGTATTGAGCACACCGGCCAGGGCCCGCGCCAGAAAGCCGAGCGCGGCCAGCCGCACGGCGATCACGGCGGAGGCCTGCAGAGAAACGGGTAGGCGCAACCCATATGCGACGAGCGGACGCGCTCCCAACGCCAGGGCCAGGGCCACCGTCGCCGCCGGGACGGCTGCAATCGCCAGTGACGTCCAGATCACCGCCGACTCTCCCTCGTCGTCACCGCGGGCGTGAGCCACCGATCCGAAACGAGTCGAAGCGGTTCCCATCCCCATGTCGGCGAACGAGAGATAACCGATCAGTACGTGGACCAGGGCCAGCAAGCCGTAGCCTGGCGCGCCGAGCAGACGGATGACGAATGGCGTGGCCACGAGCGTCGTCAGCATCGTCACGCCCTGACCGCCGAGGTTCAGCAGGCTGCCTCGCACAACGCGTGAAGTCAGTCCTGCGCTGGGGCGCGGCGGCGATGCCGCGTTGAAGGGCGGGGCGTCGCCGAGCAATTCGGCCTCGCTCAAAAGCTCCGGCCCGTTCAACGATCGAGGATCACTCATCGCCGGCCGGGCCGCGCTTCATCGATTCAAGTCGCCGCATCGCCAGGTGAGCTCGGGATGTCGAGCGGCCTGTCCTGCCCCGAAGGTTCGTGCGATAGTAGATCCGTAGAATCGTGGCCAGAAGCGGCAGTTGTGGGCGTTCCTTAGGTTCGATCATGTCCGCCTGAAAATGAGGATTGGAGTTCACGAGTGGTGCGCAGAGCGGCAGCCTCTGATGCGTTGAGCGGAGCCGTCATTCTACTCTTGACGCCTTGATGACCATCCATGCCCGCGCGCTCTATCTCTGCTACTTCGGCCTGCGCCAGCCGCTCGTACAGACGCAGGTGCTGCCGTACCTGCGCGAGCTGGCCGCGAGCGGGATCGGGATGTCTCTCATCACCTTCGAGCCGGAACTGAAGAAGCGTTGGAGTGCCGGCGCGATGGACGAATGGCGTCAGCGTCTGCGAGACGAAGGCATCGAATGGCATGTGCTGCCGTACCACAAGCGGCCCTCGCTGCCGGCGACGGTCTACGACATCTTCGCCGGCGCGCGGCGAGCCGTGATGATCGCGCGGCGCGAGAAGATCGATGTGTTCCACGGCCGCAGCCACGTCGGTGCGGCGATCGGGGCGCTGGCGAAATGGCGCGCCGGCGGGCGGCTCATCTTCGATGTCCGCGGCTTTCTCGCCGAGGAGTATGTCGACTCGGGAAACTGGAAGGCGGGTGGACTGCTCTACCGGCTGACGAAGGCGGCCGAGCGCTGGCTCTACCGCGCATCGGATGGTTTCGTCGTCCTCACCGATCGCGCCAGAGAGACGCTCTTCCTCGAAGGAGCGGCCGGGCGGCCGGTGGAGGTGATCCCGTGCTGCGTCGATCCGGAGCGCTTTGCGGCGGCCGCGCGGTACGGCCGCGACTCGGTTCGGGAGGAGCTCGGCGTTGCCGGCCGTCTGGTGTTCATCTATGTCGGTGCGCTCGGCGGCTACTACCTCATGCGCGAGACGGCTGAGTTGCTCGCGGTGGCGCGCGAGCAGGATCCGCGCGTGTTCGCTCTCGTTCTCACGCAGGGATCACCAACGCCGATGATCGAGGAGCTCCACCGTCTCGGCTTCTCGAACGACGACTACCGTGTGATGCAGGCCGCGCCGGAGGAGGTGCCCAAGGTTCTGCGCGCCGCCGACATCGCCCTTTCTCTCATCCGGCCGTCGTATGCGCGGCAATCGATGTCGCCGACGAAGTTCGCGGAGTACCTGACCGCCGGTCTGCCGGTGATCGCCACGGCCGGAATCGGTGACCTCGACACCCACATGGCGCACGCGCGTGCCGGCGTGCTGCTGCATTCGCTCGATCGCACCGCATACGCGGATGCCTTCCACGCCATCGAGGAGTTGCGGCGCGATCCCGAGCTCGCCGATCGCTGCCGCGGCGAAGCCCGTGCGCATTTTGACCTCCACACGGTCGGCGGGGAGCGGTACCGCAGGCTTTACGACGCGGTGCTTCGCCCATGAAACGGATTCAGGTTCTCGCCCTGGCGTCGTATCCGGTCGAGGCGGCATCGTCGCGCTACCGCATCGTGCAATTCATCGAGCCGCTGGCCGCGCGTGGCATCGACGTCACCTTCTTGCCGCTGCTCGATGCCGCACTCTTTGCCGCGCTGTACGAGCCGGGCAAGCTCCTGCCGCGGCTCCCACGCATTGCCGCGCGCGTGTTGCGTCGTTTTGGAGCTCTCGTCCGTACCCTGGCCGCCGATGTCGTCTTCGTGCAGCGCGAAGCGATGCTCTTCGGGCCGCCGGTCATCGAATGGCTGATCGCGCGTCTGTTCCGGCGCCCGCTCGTTCTCGATCTCGACGATGCGACCTGGATCCCGTACGCCAGCCCCATCTACGGCCGGCTGGCGACGTTCCTCAAATGGCCTTCGAAGACCGATCACCTGATCCGCTGGGCGCGCATCGTCATCTGCGGCAGTCCCAACATTGAGGCGTATGTGCGCTCGCAAGGCGCAGAGGCTTTGATCGTACCGACCGTCGTTAACACCGGCCGGTTTCGGCCGCGAGCCCAGCGCACCTCGCTGCGCATCCTGACGATCGGGTGGATCGGCACGCACGGGACGTTTCCGTATCTCGAGCGTCTGCTCCCCATCTTCGAACGACTGGCGCGCGAGCTGCCGTTTCGATTGCTGATCGTCGGCTCCGGCCGTGCCGACGTTCGTGTATCGGGCGTGGAGGTGGAGTGCCGCCCGTTTCGGATGGAGGGCGAGGTTGAGGATTTCCAATCGCTCGACATCGGTGTCTACCCGATCGCGGATAACGAATGGAGCGCGGGAAAGGCCGGCTTCAAGGCTGTTCAGTACATGGCGTCCGGCGTCCCGTTCGTCATGAGCCCCGTCGGTGTCTGCGCGGCGATGGGCGTTCCAGGCCAGACGCATCTCGCCGCGATCAGCGACGACGACTGGCTCGATGCGCTGCGGCGGCTGCTGACGGACGCGCAACTGCGCGGGCGGATGTCGCTGGCCGGCCGCGTCTTCGCGGAGCAGCACTACGGCATCGGCGAGCAGGCCGATGCGCTGGCAGTGGTGATTCGGAGTGCGGTGAATCGGCGGAAGGAATCCGCCTCCGGCACCGTTGCGGGGTGACTCAAATGCTTCTGGCGCTGTTCCAGATCATCCTCACAGCCGCTGCCTCTTTCGGGCTGTGGCGCCTTTGGCGTGCTCTTGCCGGCCGGGGAGCGGTTTCATTCATCGTCGGCGCGGGATTTCTCATCCGCGCGCTGGCGGGACAGATTCTCTTCTGGATCTCCTGGCTGCATTTGCCGATTGCGCGCTCGCTTCAACTCGGCAACGGCTTCTGGTTCTTTGCCGTCGACGGGCCGGGATACCTCTCGTATGCGGACGAGTTGATCGGCCGCGGGGTAAAGGCCACCCTCTCCGTCACCTCCGCCTATCCGTCGCGCGTCTACCTCCAGGTCTTCACCGCGGCAGCCGCGGCGTTCGGAGTCGTGGCTTCGGTGGCGATTCTCTTCAACTGCGCCGCGTATCTGATGACCTGCGCGATCATCGCGCGACTCGGATCGCCAGACTCCCGCGCGCGATTGCCACGCCTGGTCGCGCTGGCGGCCGTCGCCTTTGGGCCAGGGACGATTCTCTGGTCCCTCCAGCCTTTGAAAGACACCTTCTTCCTTTTTCTGGTCACCGCGATGATCGGCCTCTGCTTTCTGTGGCAGAAGCTGTGGCGCGAGGCACCGGACTGGCGACGCTTGCTCGCCTGTGCGGCGGCCATGATCGTGCTCACCTACGCCATCGGCGGCATACGCTGGTACTTCGCCATCATCTTCTGGGCTCTTTGCGGTCTCTTCTTCATTCTGGCGGCCATCCCTGTCCATCCGCGGTCGGGGGCTCTGCTGTCCGGTGCGCTTCTTTTCGTCCTGCTCAGCCAGGCGGTGCGGCTCGGCGGGGAGATGGACATTCCTCCCGGAATTCGCCGGCTCCTCGATCCTCGCCCGTCGATCGCGGCGCGGTGGGAACCATCCTACGTGCCGCACTACATCCGCGATTCGCGCGTTGGCTTTGAGCAGACGGGTGGAGCGACGACGATTTCCGCAGGTCCGGCCCTGGCGCCGCTCTCAACGCCGGTGAAGTCATCGCCGCCGGTGACCTTATCCCCGCCGGTGAAGTCATCCCCGCCGGTGACGTTATCCCCGCCGGTGAAGTCATCCCCGCCCGTGAAGTCATCCCCAGCGGTGACGTTATCCCCAGCGGTGACGTCATCCTCGCCGGTGAAGTCATACCCGCCGGTAAAGTCATCCCCGCCGGTGAAGTTATCTCCGCCGGTGATGTCATCGCCGCCTGTGAATGAGAAGCCCGAAGCCCTCATCGAGCGGGGCTTCGGGTCAACTCTATTGACGGGTTTTGCGGCGATGTTCATCCCGCGCTTCGTGGCGCAGGCGGTCGGTCTGGTTCGTATTGGCGGCGGCCGCGGCTTCTGGCTCTTCGCCGAGCTCGACACACTCGTTCTGGACGCGGTTGCGCTCTTCGCATTTGTCTTCTGCACCCGTGCACTTCGGAACCACGCCCGCGTCACGCCACTCTTCGTCCTGCTATTGCTCGTCTTCCTGATGACCGCGGTACCGATGATGTACACGGTGAGCAATTTCGGCACGCTCTTCCGGCTGCGCCAGATGGTCTACCTCCTCGCGGCCATCCTCCCGCTGACGCTGGCGCCCCGCATCCCGGCCGTGCCGGCCTAATTCGGCTCGTCGTAAACGCGGACGCGCGCGAGGTAGATGCCGAGCAACGTGAGCACGAGCGTGAACGAAGCGATCGCGCCGATGCTCATATCCAGCGCCGCATGCCGTACGAGCATCGCCAGCGATCCGGCCGCAAGCGCGAACAGATAGAGCATCCATACGGCTCGTTTCTCCGACAGTCCCAGTGCTACCAGGCGATGCGAGGTGTGATCGCGGCCTCCCTGCGAGGCAGCCCGCCCCGCCCTCTTGCGCATCAGCGTCACGAATGCCGTATCGAAGATCGGCACCAGGAGCACCAGGACCGGCACTGCCAGAACGGCAACGACGCTTCGCGAACGTCCGCCGCCTGTGCCGCTGACCAGCGCGCTCGAGGCAAGGAAGAAGCCGACGAACATCGAGCCGCAATCGCCCATGAAAATCGACGCGGGATGATGGTTGTAGACCAGAAAGCCGATGAGCGCGCCGGCGAACGCTGCCAGCATCACCGCCTCCGGCCATTGCTGGTTGGCGATGAAGTTCAGCCCGAGGAACGCCGCGGCGATGGCCGAAACACCCGCGGAAAGACCATCCATGTTGTCGAGCATGTTCACGGCATTTGTGATCCCGACCAGCCAGAAGAGGGTGATGAGCAGATTGACGGCGAGGTAGGAGGTCCACGGCAACACGAGGCCCAACGAGACGACGGCCGTTGCGCCGCAGAGTTGGCCGATCAGTTTCTGGTACGGCCTGATGTGAAAGAAGTCGTCTGCAAGGCCAACGAGGAACAGGGCCACGCTGGACGCCATGACGATGCGGCCTTCGCGCGTCGCTGGCACCAGCACCAGCAACGTTCCGACGACGGCGATGACGATGGCGACGCCGCCCAGCATTGCCGTCGGCTTCGTGTGCCATCGGTCGCTCTTCGGCTTCGCCACCGCGCCGATGCGGCGCGCCAGGGCGCCGGCGAGGGGCGTCAACGCCAGTGAGGCGAGGAGAGCGGCCGTGCCGGAGACGATGGCCTGGGTCAGGAACGCGTGCGTCATGAGACGCGGCTACGCTATCCGATTCACCCTACGAGAGCGAAGGGCTCGACGGAACTTCGCCAGCGGGCACGGATGACTTCGCGGAGGATGTCGTCGAGCGGCGTCCGCGGGGTGAAGCCGATGAAACGCGCGGCTTTCGATGTATCCGGAACCCTGCGGGGCATGTCCTCGAAGCCTTCCGCGTACGCGTCGCGATAAGGGATGTAAACGATCTCGGACCGCGATCCCGTGAGCGCCAGAATTCGCTCGGCCAGATGCGTGATCGAGACCTCTTCCGTCGAACCGATGTTGAAGACTTCCCCAGCCGAGGCAGGGTGGTCCATCAAGAGGAGCATTGACTTCACCACATCGCCGACGAATCCGAAGCAGCGCGTCTGCCGTCCGTCCCCGTAGACCGTGAGCGGCTTTCCGTCGAGCGCCTGGCTGACGAGTGTCGGGACCACCATCCCATAACGGCCGATCTGCCGTGGCCCGACGGTGTTGAACAGACGGGTGATGACCACCGGAACCTTCTTCTCGCGGTGGTAGGCCAGGGCCAGAAACTCGTCGATCGCTTTCGAACAGGCGTAGCTCCACCGCCCTTTGGTGGTGGCTCCCAGGACGAGGTTTCCGTCCTCGCGGAACGGTACCTGCTCACTCAGCCCGTAGACCTCGGAGGTCGATGCGATGAGCAGCGGCTTCGATTCTCGACTGACCGCGGCCAGGACGACCTCGGTGCCACGGACGTTCGTCTCGATGGTGCGTACCGGGCTTTCCACGATGAGCTTCACGCCCACGGCCGCGGCGAGGTGGAAGATGACGTCGCACCCATCGACCAGTTCTTCCACGACGGCGGCGTTCTGTACGGAGTCGACCGTGCAGTGGAAGCGCGGGTGATTGACGAGCTGCTCGATGTTGTCGAGACTGCCCGTGGAAAGGTCGTCGATGACGAAGACTTCATCGCCACGAGCGATGCATGCGTCGGCGAGATGCGAGCCGATGAAGCCCGCTCCGCCTGTGATCAGGACTTTCAAGGTTGATCCGCGTTTCCGCGGTCCTGGACAAGAAGATCGCGGTAAAGGCGAAGTATATCGGCGACGAGGCGTTCTTTCGAATGGGTTTTCTCCACGTAGGCCCTGCCGCCTTCGGCGAGACGGCGGCGCAGCGGCTCCTCGCGCAGGAGCCGCGCCAGTCCGGCGGCGAATCCCGCGTCATCATCCGAGGCGGCGGTGATGCCGCGCTCGCGAATCTCGAAGGTTGCCCCGTTCTCGTCGACGCGCTCCTCGACGCGGCCGAGCAGATCGACGACGCCGCCCACCGCCGTGCTGATGACCGGCTTGCCGCAGGCCATCCCTTCGATCAGCGCGAGCGGTGTTCCCTCGTTCCGCGACGTGAGCGCGACGATGTCGAGTGAGGCGTAGATCCTGCTGGCGTCACGCGTGCCGGCGAAGATGACGTCTGTCGCGCGGCGCTCCAGCGTCGCCCGGTCGCCGCCGTCGCCGTAGACGACGAAGCGCGCCAGGCCGCGCGCGCGCGCCGCCACGCGCAGGAAGAGGTCGTGATTCTTGATGGAGGTGACGCGGCCGACGATGCCGACGACCATCTCGTCGCGGTCGATCCCGAGCTCGTCGCGCAACGAATCGCCGGCTCCCTGGGCGGCGCGAAGATCGTCGATGTCGATACCGAGTGGAACAATTATGAACTGATTGGCGAGTTGATCGGGGTTGCCGACTCGGAACACGTCGCGGATCTCGCGCAACTGCTGCTCGCTGAGCACGACGATGCGGTCGGTATTCAAGCGGGCCAGCGTTCGTTCGACGGTCAGAAAGAGCCGCGTCTTCCAGAAGCCGTAGTAACTGTGAAAGACATGGCCATGGTACGTGTGCACAAAGCGAACGCGGCGCGGCCTGCCGGCCAGGGCCGCGGGCGTGAAGTAGCGATAGAGCAGACCGGCAATGCGCCCGACCGCTCCCGCTTTCGCCGTGTGCGTGTGGACGATGTTCGGGCCGAAGCGGACCATGAGGCGCCAGAGTTGCCAGATCGTCGCGAAATCGCGCGGCGAGAGCTCCCGGCTCATCGACGGGATGACCAGGGGCGTCACTCCCCGCGCGGCCGCGAAATCGCTCATGTCCTCTTCACCGGCCGGCACCGTGCCGGTTACGAGCAGCGCTTCGAATCCGTTGGCCGCCAGCGCCTGATTCAGCCAGACCACGTGCCGGGCCGGCCCGCCGACATTGAGGCGTGCGATGAGGCGGAGCACGCGCACGGGCTTGGGCGGCGTCGACATCAGCGAATGCCGGCCGTTGCGGCGACGCGCGTGCGGAGCTCGCCGTCGAGATCATGGAGGACTCGGGGATCGAAGCGGGCCGCTGTGGCCAGGTCGGCGACCGCGGCGTCCGTGCGCCCAAGGCGCAGCATGACCAGTCCGCGGTTCACGTAGATCTCCGGGCGGTCGTCGATCGCCAGTGCCCGGGTGTAGGCGTCGGCTGCCTCCGCCCATCGCCCCAGAATCTCGCAGTTGCCGCCGTAGAGCAGATACCACTCCGGATCGAGGCGGCGGCTTCGTTCCGCAAGATCGAGGTCATGCAGGTTCGTGCGGGCAAGCGACGCCGCCCGCATCGCGTCGAGCGACTGCGCGAGCACGGAGCGTTGCCTGACCGATCGCAAGGTCAGGTTATCGCGGTAAGGATCGATGCAAAGCTGATCGATGCCGATGGCGGCGATGAGCACCGAGGCGATGCGGATGAGAAGGATGGACTTCGCGGGGGTCGGGGGTCGGGGGTCGGGGGTCGGAGACGCGGCTTGGTCTCGGAGGAGTGTCCCCTTTTCTCCGGTCGGAAAAGAATCATCGTCCTTTCTGTGCGCCGCTCCGACCCCCGACCCCCGACCCCCG
>DATLWH010000911.1:0-5786 GCA_035576505.1 Thermoanaerobaculia bacterium
TCGGGTTGAACGTTCCGGAGGCGCCGGCCGGCAACCCCGTGACCGCGAGGCTGACCGGTCCGGTGAATCCGTTTGACGGCGTGATGGTGACGGTGTAGGTCGTCGAGCCGCCCTGGCCGACGTTGCGCGTCACAGGGCTCACCAGGAGAGAAAAGTCCGGGCCGAGGGGTGCGCCGACGGCTTTGGCGGCATTCAGGCGGCCGCCTGTGATCGTTTTCCCTGAAAGGCTGGAAATGGGATCGGTATTTGTGAGGATCGCGCTCTTGACCTGGGCAGTGGTCAGCCCTGGTGTTTTCGCCAGAACGAGCGCGGCAACCCCGGCCACGTGCGGCGTGGCCATGGACGTGCCGCTGAGGTATATGTAGCTGCCTCCGGGATAGCAGGAGAGGACGTTGACCCCCGGCGCGCCGAGGTGCACGCTGGTGGCGCCGAAATCGGAGAAGGACGCCAGCGCATCGCGGTTGTCGGTGGCCGCGACGGAAATCATGTTCGGTGTGCTGTAGTTCGCCGGATAGTGAGGCGAGGTGTCATTGCTGACCGCATCGTTCCCGGCCGCGGCAACGAAGAGGATGTCGTTCTCATTTGCTTTGTTGATCTCGTCGAGCAGGGCCTTGGAGAACCCTCCGCCACCCCAGCTGTTCGAAAGGATTCGTACGTTGACGCCGTCGATCTTGGCCTGCACGGCAAAGTCGATCGCCGTAATGGCGCCGGCGGTCGTGCCGCTGCCTGACGCGTCGAGGAACTTCAGCGCCATGATCGACGTGGTCCAGTTGACGCCCACGACGCCCAAGGCATTGTTGCCGACGGCACCGATGGTCCCCGACACGTGCGTGCCGTGGTAGTGATCGTCCCTCGGATCACACGTATTGGTGATGGCATTGAAGCCGTGTGTTCCGGCGGCGCAGAGAACGTTGCCTTTTCCGCCCGGGTTGCTCCAGATGTTCGCCGCGAGATCGGGGTGTGTGTAGTCCACGCCGGTATCGACGACGCCGACGACGATGGTCGATGATCCCGTGGTCACGCTCCACGCGGCCTCGGCGCTGATGTCCGCGCCGGCGATTCCCGGCGAGCCGCTGATCGTCTGTCCGGTGTTTTTCAGTCCCCATAGCTGCGGGTACGACGGATCATTGGGCACGTCGACCAGATGCAGGATGTAGTTCGGCTCGACGTAGACGATGTTCGGGTTCCTCTGCAAGGCGCTCGTCAGCGCGTCGGTAGGCAGCGAGGCAGAGTGCAGCCGCCAGATCGTTCCTGACTTGAGCTTCGAGATCTGCTCCCCGTGGTCAACGCCCGCGCTCTGCTCGAGGCTGGCGATGTCGTTGCTCGACGCACCCGTCTGGATCATCACCAGCACTTCGCCGGGAACGGATTGGGCGGTCGGTACGACCGTCGCGGCGAATGCCGAGCCGCTGATCAGTAGGACGACGAAGAATCGGGCAAGGTAGTTGATATCTTTGCGCATGGCGCTCGTGAACCTTCTTTTGATGGATGGAACGACTTGGACCGTGGGCAGACTAACAGCTTGACGTGCTTTGACCCATTGTCACCGGGCACGAGGCTCTGCGCGGTGACATGTGACACTCTTGCTAAGTGAGTAGTTATTGCATGGTACTCTGAATGCCTGCGGAGGACCTATGACACTCTCTCGCACGATCGGCGTGGCCGCCGTCGCTGCTTTCGCCCTGGTCGCGCCGTTCACGTACGCCGATCAGCCGCCCGTAATCTCACGCGAAGTGCTTTTCGGGAACCCCGAGCGGGCCGCCCCGCAGCTCTCGCCGGATGCGACGCGGATCGCCTGGCTTGCTCCCGACAAGAAAAACGTGATGCAGGTCTGGGTCAGGACCATCGGCCAGAGCGACGAGAAGATGGTCACGGCCGACAAAAAGCGCGGGATCCGGCAGTACTTCTGGGCACCTGCTGGCAACATGCTCATCTATCTTCAGGACAACGACGGGGATGAGAACTTTCACGTTCATGGCGTCGACCTGACCAACAACAACGATCGTGACTACACGTCGATTCAGGGCGTACGCGCCGGCGTGACCGCGGTCGAGAGGGCCATCCCGAACGAGATCCTGGTGGAGATGAACGCGCGCGACCGGCACATGTTCGATGTCTATCGGCTCAATCTCCAGACCGGCGCGATCGAGCTCGATACGAAGAACCCGGGAGACGTATCCGCGTGGCAGGCCGACAGCAAGCTGCACGTCCTTGGAGCGCAGATCGCCACGCCCGAGGGGGGAACGGAGATTCGCATCCGCGACAACCCTCAGTCGTCCTGGCGGACGTGGATGAAGGTCGGCCCCGAGGAGAATCTCGATCTTCTGGACTTCGCCGCCGATGGCAAGTCCGCCTACATCGAAAGCTCGATCGGTGCCGATACGGCGCGGGTCATCCGGAAGGACATCGCCGGCGGACAGGAGACGACGATCGCTGCCTCCGACGCCGTCGACGCCGGCATCGTGGTCATCAATCCGATTACGCGCGCGGTGGAGGCGGTGTCATTCGAGCCGGGGCGCCGCACGTGGAAGGTGATCGACCCGGGCGTGAAGGACGATTTCGATGCCATCGCCAGGCTCGACCCGGGCGATTTCGCCATCGCCAACCGCGACGCCGCGGACAGGCACTGGCTGGTGGTCTTCGTCTCCGATCAAGGGCCGGTGAAGTATTACTCGTGGGACCGTGCGGCCAAGAAGGGAACGTTCCTCTTCACGAACCGGCCGAAGCTCGAAGGGCTGCAGCTCGCGGCCATGAAGCCGGTCGTGATCAAGACCCGCGACAACATGAGTATGAACGCGTATCTCACACTCCCGCCGGGCGTGCGGGCCGAGAACCTGCCGATGGTTCTGTTCCCTCATGGAGGGCCGTGGGGCCGCGACGTGTGGGGGTACAACAGTTACGCGCAATGGCTGGCGAACCGCGGCTACGCGGTTCTGCAACCGAATTTCCGAGGCTCGACCGGCTACGGCAAGAAGTTCCTCCACGCCGGCGACAGGCAGTGGGGTCTGAAGATGCACGACGACCTCATCGATGCCACGAACTGGGCCATCAAGGAGGGATACGCCGATCCGAAGAAGATCGCCATCATGGGCGGCTCTTACGGCGGATATGCAACGCTGGCGGGGCTGACCTTCACCCCCGATACCTTCGCCTGCGGCGTCGATATCGTCGGCCCGTCGAATCTGAAGACGCTCATCGGATCGATTCCTCCGTACTGGAAACCGATCCGGGCCATGTTCGACGCGCGCATGGGGAATGTCGATGATCCGAAGGATAGTGACCTGATCCGAAACGCCTCACCGCTCTTCAAGGCGAATCAGATCAGGAAGCCTCTGCTCATCGGACAGGGGGCGAACGATCCGCGGGTCAACAAGGCCGAGTCGGAGCAGATCGTCGACGCCATCGCGAACAACAAGGGATCGGTTACGTACGTCATCTACAGCGATGAGGGACACGGCTTCGCCCGTCCCGAGAACAACATCGACTTCAACGCCCGTGCCGAGGGGTTCCTCTCCCAGTGCCTCGGCGGCCGCGCCGAGCCGATGGAGGGAGAGAGATATCCCGGCTCGACGGCGACTGTGAAAGTGATCAGGAACGGAGTGTTGTCCGGGTCGAAGTAGGCGCGTTTGTTCGATGCATCTCTGTCGCCCGCTGAAGCGGGCTCGGAACAATTGATTGTTCGCGTTTCCCCCCGACTGAAGCCGGGGGCTACGGACCTTAAGCCAGCCTCGCTGGTTCAGGTCGGTCAGCGGCCGATTGGAACTCTTCCGGGGCGCTGAGCTCGTGCCGATTCCCGGGCCTGTTTTTTGCGTAACGAAGGCCGCGCGCGGCATCGCCAACCTGACCGCGACAAGCGGTCTCGAGGATGCCGAGCCCTGAAGGAGAAAGCGATATGAAGAGCTTGGTCGCGAAGATGTTTGTCCTCATGTCGGCGCTTTTTCTGCTCCCCACCAATTTGCTCTTCGCCCAGTTGATGGAAGGCAGGGAGGACGTTCCGTTTCTTCCGGACGCACCGCTGATCGTGTCCACGGTCCCCGACAGTGGTGACCAGAACCCCTACGGCGTTGCTTTCGTGCCTCCTGGCTTCCCTGGCGGTGGAACACTGGCGGTCGGCGACATCCTGGTCTCGAACTTTAATAACAACGCGAACCAGCAGGGAACCGGCACGAGCATCGTCGACGTGCCGGCGAACGGCGGCCCTGCCGCAGTCTTCTTCCAGGGGACGGCTCCGCTCGGCCTCACGACCGCCCTCGCCGTGTTGAAGGAGGGCTTTGTGGTTGTGGGCAATCTCCCGACGAGTGACGGGAGTTGCGCGACCGCCCAGGCGGGATCGCTGCTCGTGATCGACCGCAATGGCCGGCTGCTGGCCACCCTGGTGAACCCCGATATCAACGGCCCGTGGGACATGACGGTCTTCGAGAAGGGGTCGGGTCGTGTCGTGTTTTTCGTCGCCAATGTTCTCAGCGGCACGGTGGCCCGCCTCGACGCGCAAGTCGTTCCCGGCGGCTTGACGGTCTTGAGCCACACCCAGATCGCATCGGGTTACACGCGCCGCTGCGACCCGGATGCGCTGGTCGTCGGTCCCACCGGCCTGGTCTACGACCCAGGCAGCGACTCCCTTTTCGTCGCCTCGACCGCGGACAACGCCATTTTCGAGGTCCCGCATGCCGCCAACACCACTCGCGACGAGGGGATGGGGCAGATGATCTATCAGGATGCCGCCCACCTGCACGGACCGCTGGGGATGGCCCAGGCGCCGAACGGCGACCTTCTCGTGGCCAATGCCGACGTCATCAACTCCGACCCTAACCAGCCGAGCGAGATCGTGGAGTTCACCCGCCAGGGCGCGTTCGTCAAGCAGATCTCGGTTGACCAGCAGCAGGGCGGTTCGTTCGGCCTCGCCGTGCAGGTCAATGAGCACACAACCACTTTTGCCTATGTTGATGACGTCACCGGCACGCTGACGATCTGGACGCTGCCAGCGAAGAGTGGAGGTCGTAGACACCCGTCTTGAACAGAGACTGCTCCATGCGCGTGTTCGTGCTCTAACGCTCAGCACGATACTCAATGCCGCGCCGCTCTGTGGCGGCTCGGATTGAGAGTGATGTTGAACGCGCGTGATGAGTACTGACGTCCCGGCGACGGCGTTCCGCCTGTCTGACAGCCCCACAGATAAAAGATGTATCCGCCGCTGCTCGACAGGTGACCCGCCGCTTTTCCGGGAGACATGAGCGTCGGATACCAGCCTTTGTAATTGGAGCATCCGCCGCTCGTGTCGAAGGGAGCCCAGGAGCCGGTGATCTCGCGCGGCGGAGTCCAAAGCCTTGGATCCGAGAGGTCGTAGCTGGTTGCATAGAACCACGCTCCCCCTCGGCCCGATCCGCTGGCCTGTCCGGCAGCCGGATCGCCCGGTGAGTCGCAGACGAATGTCAGCAGGTACTGTTGGGTCTCGTCGACGTAACTGATCGAGCTCCCATAGCGAGCCTGCGCCACGGCCTCGCAGTTCTGAAACGAGCCGGATGGAAAGATTGCGGCGTCGATACCGCCAATGCCCGGCGCCCCGAAGCTCTGGCCGTTCCATTTGAAAAACGTCAGCGGAGCGCTCCCGCCATTGAGCTGCGCCCGCGCGATCATCAGATCGGGTTTCGTCTGCTTCGGGTCGAGCAACGAACCGCCGCCCGCGTTGAAGTTGTAAGTGGTGTAGACATAGCGGGCGGGGACGGTGGCATCATCGAGAAACGCCGACATTTCGGCGTCGCCCATGGAGCTCGGCAGCGCCTGGCCCG
>DATLWH010000912.1:0-8674 GCA_035576505.1 Thermoanaerobaculia bacterium
CCCAGGGCGTAGGGGATCGCGACGTTGCCGCAAGACAATTGTGTCAGGCCGACGCGGCAATGCCCTTTGATCTGGCGAAGGGACCGCTCCTGCGCGGCAAGGTGATCAGGCTCGCCGAGGATGAGCACATCCTCATGCTCAATATGCACCACATCATCGGCGACGGTTGGTCGCTGGGCATCCTGATTCGGGAGCTCGGAATGGCAATGAAGGCCTTCCGCGCCGGGCGGCGTCCCGAATTGCCGCCGCTGCCGATTCAATATGCCGACTACGCGGTATGGCAGCGGCGCTGGCTGGAACAAGGCGGGGTTCTCGAAAAGCAACTCGTCTATTGGCGGGAAAAACTGGCAGGCGTTCCCGAGAGTCTTGATCTGGCCTTCGATTATCCCCGGCCGGCCGTGCAGAGCTTCGCCGGCGGGCATCACTCGTTTGCGCTGGATGGGCAACTAACCAGGCAGCTCAAGCGCCTCGCGGAAGGCGGGGGAGCGACGCTTTACATGGTCCTGGTGGCCGCCTTCAAAGTCCTGCTCCAGCGCTATACGGGGCAGAACGACATTTGCATCGGCAGTCCGATTGCCAATCGCCAGTACGGGGAGACCGAAGGTGTGATCGGGATGTTCGTCAATATGCTGGCATTGCGGAGCGAGGTGGAGGCTGACGATTCCTTCGCAGCGTTCCTGTCGAAGGTGAGAGCCACGTGCCTCGAGGCCTACGAACACCAGGATGCGCCGTTTGCCAGAGTGGTCGATCTTCTGCATCAAGAGCGCAACCTGGCGATCACGCCCTTATTTCAGGTCACGGTCATTCTGCAAAATACCGACAGGGTGGCGCTGGATCCGTCAATGGAGCTCTATCCCATCGAGAGCGGGATCAGTAAATTCGATCTGAGTGTGGAATTTACGGAAACGCCGGAGGGCCTGGCCGGCGCGATCGAGTACAGCACCGCGTTATACAAACCGCAGACCATTGTACGGATGGCCGGACATTTTCTGGCCCTCTGCCGGTCGATCGCCGCCACGCCCACCGCGCGGATCCGCGACCTCGCGTATTTCGGCGGCGCGGAAAAGCGCACACTGCTGGCGGATTTCAACGACACCGCGGCCGATTATCCCCTGGACCAATGCATTCACCATCTGTTCGAAAGGCAGGCCGCGCGCAATGCGGCGAAAACGGCCGTCGTTTGCGGCGAAGAGCGCCTGACGTACCGCCAGCTCAGTGAGCGAAGCCACGACCTCGCCTTGTATCTGCAATCGCAGGGGGTGGAGCCGGATCGTCTGGTCGGCGTCTGCATGGAGCGGTCGCTGGACATGGTGGTGGCCCTCTTCGGCATTCTTGAAGCGGGCGGAGCCTATGTGCCGCTGGATCCCGATTATCCGGACGAGCGTCTGGCTCACATGGTGCGCGACAGCGGGGCCGGCATCGTCCTGACGCAGGAAGCGCTGCGCGAACACCTGGCCACGCTCGTTGCCGCCGATACGCAGCTCATTGCGCTGGACGGGCAGTGGCCGGAGATCAGCGAGCGCGTGAACGTGTTGAAGGCAGCGAGCGTCGCACTACGACAGGAAGTCGAGCCGCATCATCTCGCGTATGTGATCTATACCTCGGGATCCACCGGCCGGCCCAAGGGCGTGATGAACGAGCACCGCGGCGTGGTGAATCGCCTGCTGTGGATGCAGGATGCGTATGGGCTGGGCGAGGAAGAGGCGGTACTGCAGAAGACGCCGTTCAGCTTCGACGTGTCGGTGTGGGAGTTCTTCTGGACGCTTTCCACGGGCGCTACGCTTGTCATGGCCCGTCCGGAGGGGCACAAAGATCCCGCGTATCTGGTCGACACCATACGCCGGCATGGCATCACGACGCTGCACTTCGTGCCGCCCATGTTGCAGGTGTTCCTGGAGCACGAAGAGGCGCGGCAGTGTGTCAGCCTCAAGCGGGTGGTCTGTAGCGGCGAAGCGCTGCCGTCCGCGCTCGTGCGGCGCTTCGCCGAGCGCCTGCCGCACGCGGTACTGTATAACCTCTATGGTCCCACGGAAGCGGCGGTCGACGTTACGGCCTGGACCTGCCCGGCGACGGATATCCCGAACGCCATTCCCATCGGCCGGCCGATCGCGAATACGCAGATCTATATCCTGGACCGGCATGGAGCGCCCGTTCCAGTCGGCGTAGCCGGTGAACTGCACATTGCAGGCGTTCAGGTGGCGCGCGGCTATCTGAACCGCCCTGAGTTGACGGCCGAGCGTTTTGTCATCGCCCCGTTCGCTGCCGATGCAGGCGCTCGAATGTATAAGACAGGCGACCTGGCCCGCTGGCTGGACGACGGCACTATCGAGTACCTGGGCCGAATGGACACGCAGGTCAAGCTCCGCGGGTTCCGCATCGAATTGGGAGAGATCGAAGCGCAGCTCAATCAGCACTTCGGCATTCAGGACGCCGTCGTGATCGCGCAGGGAGAAGGAGCGATCAAGCAACTCATCGCTTTTTATCGGGCCAAAGAGACGACCGTAGACGAGATCGTCGAGCTGCCGAACGAGGAGTTGCGTGAGCATCTGCTGCGTACGCTGCCGTCGTACATGGTACCGGCGGCGTTGATCAGTCTGGAGGCGATTCCGCTGAGTCCGAACGGGAAGGTCGATCGGCGCGCTCTGGCGCGAATCGACGTGACGATGGCTTCAGAGCGGGGGTACGTGGCACCGCGCAACGAGACGGAACAACGGCTCGTGGCCATCTGGGCCGAGGTCTTGAATCGAGCCCCGGAGAGCATCGGCGTCCACGACAACTTCTTCGAGTTGGGCGGACATTCGCTGTCCGCGGTGCAATTGATGGCGAAGGTGAACAGGCATTTCAAGCAAATGCTGCCTCTGGCCGTGCTTTTCACTGCTCCAGACGTTGCGGCTTTGGCGAAGTTGATCTCGAGTGAAAAGGCGCCGTCTTTCGATATCCTCGTTCCCATTCAGCCTCACGGCGATGCGCCGCCGGTCTTTGCAGTGCCGGGCGCCGGCGGGAACGTGTTGTCACTGCGGCCGCTCGGCCAGAGCCTCGGCGATCAACAGCCACTCTTCGCCCTGCAGGCCGTTGGTCTGGACGGCAAAACGCCGCCTCTCGACAGCGTCGAGCAGACGGCCCAAGCCAACATCGCAGCCTTGAAGACGGTACAACCCAGCGGTCCCTATCGTCTGGTCGGTCATTCCTACGGCGGCGTGGTGGCCTACGAGATGGCCAGAATCCTGTTGGAGCAGGGAGAGGAGATCTCTTCTCTGATCTTGGTGGACTCGTTGGCTCCGTCGGTCATGCGGGGGAATCCCGTTCACGACGAGGTCGGCGATCTGGTCGAGGCTTGTCAGGCGGTAGCCGATCTCAACGGAGCAAAGCTGGAGATCGACCTCGAGAAGTTGCGACGGTCGACCCTCGAAGAGCGAGTTCGATATCTTGTTGGCCTGTTGAACGATCGAGGTCTGGAGATCAACAGCGAACAGCTCACCGCCTTTTATCGCGTATATCAAACTAATATGCTCTGCTATCGCGCCTACACGCCGTCGTTGCTGCCCCGCACGATCGATGTGTCGCTGTACCGCGCGACACAAGTGCGCTCGGACCGGCAGAACCTGCCCCGCGACTACGGCTGGGACGAGCTGCTTCCGAGCCCGATACGCGCCTCCGACGTCCAGGCGGATCATTTCTCGATATTGGCAAAAGTGCCCATTCAGGATGTGGGCAGAGCGGTCCACGCTTCCATTGCAACAGCAACTGACGTCCCTGCCGCCGTACGAGCCATCTGAAGCCTCGGCGCGACACCCAAAAACTCAACCAAGCTGACCATTTCGAACCAGTCAATCGAATTGGAAGGAGTGTTGTGCTCACTCGAGAGCGAGTTGCGACCATATCCAAGCTGGCGTTCCCCGTTACGGTCGCCCTCAGTTCGACTCTCGTGATGTCGTTGGTCGATCTGGCCATGGTGCGGCCGCTGGGCAGCCGCGCCACCGCGGCGGTGGGCCTGGCCGTCTTCGCCAACGCGCTCATCCTGGCTTTCGTGGTAGGGATGGGACCGGCAGTGCAGGGCCTGGTCGCCCGCAGACGAGGGGAAGGCTCCACGGACGCCAAATGTCTGCCGCTCAACGCAGGGATATTGACCGTCCTGATCGTTGGGGCGCCCGCGACGGTTCTCGTTTATTTCCTGGCGCCGTTCTTCGTATCACTGGTCTCCTCCGATCCCGAGGTCACGAGAATCGCCGTCCCATTTCTGCGGACTCTGTACACCGCCATCATCGCCGCGGGGATGACCAACGCCTTCAAGGGGTTTTGGACCGGGATGGAAAGGCCGATCGTTTACATGAAGATCGTCCTTTTCATCAATGTTCTGAATTTCCTCGGCGACTATGTGCTGATTACCGGACGTTGGGGGTTCCCGGCTCTGGGGGCGACGGGAGCGGCGATCAGCACAGCGTTCTCTCTGTACGTGGGCCTCTTCATCAATGTCATCCTCACCTGGTTTCGCTACCGGCCGGAAGGTTTCCTGACGGCAAAGCCGGACAAGTCTCTTCTGGTCCGCATCGTCAAGCTCGCCCTGCCCGTCACATTGCAAGAGTTCTTCCTTGCGGCCGGCCTTCTCGTCTATCTCTGGATCGTCGGTCAGATCGGAACGGCGGAATTGGCCGCCATGAACGTTCAGCTCAGAGTGGGAATCATCTTTTCGTTCCTGGCGGGGTCCGTGGGCAACGCCTCCGCCACGCTTGTGGCCAGGTCGGTAGGGGCAGGCGATCTTTCAGGAGCTTCCGACTGGGGATGGGATTCGGTCAAGCTGACCGTCATTCTCATTACGCTGTTGACGCTGCCGCTCGTCCTGTTTCCGAGGTACTTTCTGTCGATTTTTCTTTCCGATCCACACACGCTGGAGATCGCGATCGTGCCGTGGCAACTGGCCACCGGGCTGGCCGGAGCACTCAGCCTGCTCACGGTATTTGCCTACACGCTGGTCAGCGTCGGTGATGGCGGTCGCGTAGCCTTGACAATGATCAGTACGCAATGGCTGATTTTTTTGCCGGCGGTGTGGGTGGTCGGCCCGTATTTGCATTACGGTCTTTTGCAGGTTGTCATCGTTCAGGTTGCGTACGGCGCCTTTGCGGAGGCGCTAATCGTCGGTTTCTGGGTCGGAGGCCGATGGAAGAACATCAGAATCTGATGTTCGCTATAGAAACAATCGCCCAAAGTAACAACCTGCCTCAATCCTTTCGTGGTGCATTCCTAATGCTCGAAATACTGAACCGCTACTCTCACGGTCTGGCATCGATCCCCTTTCTTTACGCGTTGCGTGAGCGCGGCGGTCTGGCTCGCCTCGAGTCCGGACCGCTGTCCGCGGAGCAGCTGGCGCGCGGGCTCTCTGCCAACCGCGGCTATCTGGACGTGGCGCTCAGGATGCTCGTTTGCCTGGAGTGGCTCCGCCCCGCCGCGGACGGGCGATACGAGGCAACGCCCGAGCTGGCGAATGCGCACCTCATCCCGGGCGGGATCATGGATCTCTACCGCTTTCCGTTCGATGCCTATGTTCGTGGCGCCGCGGCGGAGTCGCTCGATCCGTGGCTGGAGCAGTCGGAGCGGCGGTGGAACAGCGATCACCCGTTTCTCCCCGACTTTCTCGATGGTCTCTTGATCATCCCGCTGCTGCTCGCACTGCAGACACAGAAGCGGCTGGAAGTGATCGAGCGGAAGCGGAAGGGTGACGAGCAGGTCGTGGCCACGCTGCGCCTGCGCGTCGATCCGCACGTGCGCCGCGCGGTGGAGCGGTTGTTCGTGGCCAAGGGATGGGCGGGGCGCGCCGGGCGGACGCTCTATCTCAACCGCGCCGGGCGCTTCGTTGTCGACAGGATCTTCATTACGGCGGTGTTGGCCTCGTACAGACCGATGTTCGTGCGCGCCGACGAGCTCCTGTTCGGCGACGCGACGCGTGTCTTCGCCCGCGATGCGGCGGGTCACGAGACGCACGTCGACCGGACGGTCAACGTCATCGGCAGCGGATTCCAGCACGAGAAGTACTTCGCCGCGCTGAGCGACCTGGTCGTCCGTGGCTTCGACGGCCACGACTACGCGTCGCAGCCGAGGTACATCGTTGACATGGGCTGCGGCGACGGCACGCTGCTCCGGCGGTTGTATGAGGCGGTGCGCGATCGCACGGGCCGCGGGAAGGTGCTCGACGCGCACCCGGTGATTCCGGTCGCCGTCGACTTCAACGAGAAAGCGCTGGCCGAGGCGTCGCGGACGCTGGCCGGCATCGAGCACATCGCCATCCGCGGCGACATCGGCGATCCGGCGGAGCTGCTGGAAACGCTGCGCGCGAACGGCGCCGGCGATCTTCATCGCGTGCTCCACGTCCGCTCGTTTCTCGATCACGATCGCCCCTATCGCCAGCCCGAGGACCGCGACGCGGCGGCGCGGCGCACCGCGACCGGCGGCAACGTCTACATCGACCGCGAAGGCAACCGCATCCCGTCCGGCGAGATGATGCAGAGCACGGTCGAGCATCTGCGGCGCTGGGCGCAGGTGGTCAACGAGCACGGACTGGCCCTCCTCGAGGTGCACTGCCTGTCGCCGGAGATGACCGCGCGCTATCGCGACGAGAGCGAGAACCTCCACTTCGACGCTTATCACGCGCTCTCGCATCAATACTTAATGGACGCGCCGACGTTCCTCGCATGCGCGGCCGAGGCGGGGCTGTTCTGCGGCGAAGGGCGCGTCGTCGGATTTCCGAAGAATCTCCCCTTCACGCGCATCACGCTCAGCCACTTCGAGCGGCGGCCGTACATCGTCCGCCACGTCAACGATGAATTCGTGCTCGAGGCCGAAGGTCGCACGATGGCCTCGGTGCGCTGCGAGCGCGGCGAGACGATTCGCGTCACCTCGCCTTTCGCGCGGACGGCCGGTGCTCTGGACGACCTGCTGCAGTTCGTGGAGCAGTACTGGGCGCTCGCCGACGCCGGCCGCCTGGCCGGCAGCGACGAGTGCCGCGCCGCTGTCCCGGCGGCGGGCGATGATCCATCGCTCGCGCGGGCCGTTGCCCGCGACCTGCGTGCGCGCGTGGCCCGTTATCCCTTCGCGGCCGAGGATGATCCTCGCGCCGCGGAGCGTGAGCTGGGGACGTTTTCCTTCCGCTGGCTCCTGGCGAACCTGCAGCGGATGGGCGTGATGCGCAAGGCGGGGGTGACCTATGACCTCGATGCGATGAAGCGCCGTCTCGGGATCGCGCCGAAGTACCACCGCTATTTCGAGGCGTTGATGCGGCAGCTGCAGGACGAGGGGCTGGTCGCGCTGCACGGCCGGCGCGTGAAGACGACGACACTCGTTCGCGGCTACGCGCTCAAGGCGGTCGACGAGCAGGTGGCGGAGTTCAAACGGAGCTTCGCGCAGCGCTACCCGGCGAGCGTCGGCCTCATGAATTTCGTCGCGTCATGCCTCAGCCGCTACGACGAGGTCCTCACCGGCCGCACCGATATCACCGACGTGCTGTTCGGGGACGCCGGCATGGATGTCTTCGGCGCAGTCTTCCGCGGCGACGCCGTGTCCGACTATTTCAATCGCATCGTCGCCGACGCCGCGCGCGAGACGGTGATGCGGCTCAAAGATACGACGCCGAAGGTGCGCATCCTCGAGATCGGCGCCGGCACCGGCGGAACGACGGCGGGCGTCGTCAAGGCACTGGAGCCGCTGGCTGGCTCGGTCGAGCTTTGTTTCACCGACATCTCGCTCTCGTTCGTGCGTAATGCGAAGCGGCGCTTCGGCAACTATCCCTGGATCGAGTACCTCGCGCTGAACATCGAGGAGGATCTCGCGCCGCAGGGATTCGAGCCGCAACGCTACGACATCATCATCGCCGCGAACGTCCTCCACGACACGCGCGACATCGAGCGCACGCTGGCGCAGACGCGGACGCTGCTCAAGCCGGGCGGGCTTCTCCTCGTCAACGAGTACACGTTCGCCAAGGACTGCCTCTCGTTCAGCGGCGCGCTGCTGCACGGGTATTGGCTCTTCGAGGATCCGGAGCGGCGGCTACGCGACAGTTGCCTGATGAGCGTTTCCCAATGGAAGCCCGCGCTCGAGCACTCGGGCTTTGCGATGGTCGAGGCTTTCGCGCTGCCGACCCAGAGCACGAGCGCAGAATGCACGCAGAGCGTGATGCTATGCGAGGCGTTGGCGATCGAGGCCGCCGAGCCGTTGCCCGCGCGGATTTCAGACTTGCGCAAGGCAGAGTTCGTCGGCGCGCTCGTCGAGCAACAAACCCTCGGTCTGCTCGGCGAGGAGCGCGCTTCGGCGTACTCGGCGCGGCGGCCGCTGATGGACATGGGGCTCGACTCGATGGAGCTCGTCGAGCTCAAGTTGCTCCTGCAGCAGCACCTCGGTGTGAAGCTGACGCCGAAATTCCTCTTCGAGCACGAGACGCCCGAGAAGCTCGCCGCGGCGTTATCGGAGATGATCTCCGACGAGCAGTTGCCGTCGCAGGGCGGCGAGCCGCCCCCTGCCGTGGATGTCGTGGAGATCGCCGAGGCCGCGCCGGCGCGCGAGGCCAGCGATGGCGACGCCGACGATGGCGACGCCGTTGCCATCATCGGCGTAGCCTGCCGCTTCCCCGGTGGCGCGTCATCGCCGGAGAGCTTCTGGAAGCTGCTGGAGAGCGGAAGGAATGGCATCG
>DATLWH010000913.1:0-2143 GCA_035576505.1 Thermoanaerobaculia bacterium
CCGGCACGCTCGCGAATCGCGACGAGCGCGCCCTGACCTACACGAACCGCTTCCCTTCGTTCTCATACGACAGGGCGAAGGTCCTGATCCGTCCGACGCTCACCGTCGGCGGAATCTCGAACCGCGGCGGTTCGGCCGTGAACCTCGTCAGCCCCGCAATCGAGATCTTCCGGCCGTTCCTGCACAGCGGAGCGAATCTGCACGTGATCTGGGGTCCGCAGTGGGCCGCGAACGGCGGCGGCTGGAAGGTGACGAATCAGGTCCTGCTGCTCGTCGACCGTGCCTTGTTCGTCAAAGTCTTCTGAGATAGCGAAGGAGGCGTGCCGGCGCCCCCCTCCCCGGATCCAAGGAGCCTTCACCCCGCGACCGAGCGTCCGTATGATGGCCGCACGATGCGCGACACCAAACGGCCGTACGTCATCTGCCACATGCTGCCGTCGGTCGACGGCCGGATCGTCACCCGCGGCTGGGAGCTGCAAAACGCCACGCGCCAGTACGAACGGACGGCCGCGACGTTCCACGCCGATGCATGGATCATCGGCCGCATCTCCATGGAGCCGTACGCCGGCAGGGCGCGCGTCCCTGCGCGGAAGAGCGGCGGAGGCGTTGCTCGTGAGGATTTCGTCGCGGAGCACGACGCGATGTCGTACGCGATCGCGATCGACCCCTCGGGCAAGCTGAGGTGGCAAGCAAGCGACATCGACGGCGAGCACGTCATCACCGTCCTCACCGAATCGGTTTCGGACGACTACCTCGCCTTCCTGCAGGCCAGGGGTGTGTCGTACATCTTCGGCGGGAAGTCGCGTATCGATCTCGCGAAGGTACTGCGGGCCCTCCGGGCGCGCTTCGGCATCAGGAAACTGCTCCTCGAGGGTGGCGGGAAGATCAACGGGTCGTTTCTCGCTTCGAATCTGATCGACGAGCTGAGCATCCTCATCGCTCCCATCGCTGATGGGAGCATCGGCACGCCCTCGCTGTTCGACGTCGCGGGTCAGCGCATGCCTGCGCGGAACATGAAGCTGCTTTCGATCGAGAAGCGATCGGGCGACATCGTCTGGCTACGCTACAAGGTCCAACGCTGATGGCAGTGTTCCAGATCGTGATCGCGCTGTTGCTCGGCGGCGCGGTACTGGCGGCGGTGGCACGCCGTCTTTCGATGCCGTATCCGGCACTCGTGGCCATCGCCGGGGCGGCACTGGCGCTGTTTCCACGCGTGCCGACTCTGGTGCTCGATCCCGAGCTCGCGCTGGCGCTCTTCGTCGCGCCCGTGCTGCTCGATTCGGCGTTCGATGCTTCGCAAAGGGACCTGCGCAGGAACTGGCGGACCGTGGCCGGTCTCGCCATTGGAGCAGTAATGCTCACGGTCGTTTTCGTGGCGGTCGTCGCCCATGCGCTCGTGCCAGGCCTCCCGTGGGCGGCCGCCATCGCACTCGGAGCGATCGTCGCGCCGCCGGATGCCGCTGCCGCGACCGCCGTGCTCAGACACCTGCGGCCGCCGCATCGGCTGCTCGTCATTCTGGAAGGGGAGAGCCTCTTCAACGATGCCAGCGCGCTGCTGATCTACCGCTGTGCCGTCGCCGCGAGCGTGGCCGGGTTCGCCTCGACCTGGTCGTTCGTGGGAACGTCGGTCGCAGCGGGCGCCGGCAGCGTGATCCTTGCACTGGTACTGTCGCGCGTCGTCCTTCTCATCAGCGAGCGCATTCACGACGTCGCCAGCGCGGTCATCTTTCAGTTCTGCAGCACCTTCGCGGTGTGGTTACTGGCGGAACGTCTCCAGCTCTCCGCGATCCTGACCATGGTCGTCTTCGCCATGGCCGTGGCGCGCCCGACCGCGCAGGCGATCGCCGCACGCGTACGCGTCCCCTCGTACGCAGTGTGGGAAGTGGCGGTCTTCGTTCTGAACGTGCTGGCGTTCATCCTGGTCGGCTTCCAGCTCCGGCAGATCGTCCAGCGGACGGCGTGGACGGAATACCTCGGCGTTGCCGCCGCCGTCTGCACCGCCGTGATCGCCGCGCGCATCGCCTGGGTGTCCGGCGCCGCCGCCGTGAGCCGCTGGCGCTGCCGTCTGCCGAAGAAGGGCGGCGAAACGCAAACGGACCTCGTTGCGCTCTCCGGCCGCGCCGCGTCCATCGTCGGCTGGTGC
>DATLWH010000914.1:0-4958 GCA_035576505.1 Thermoanaerobaculia bacterium
TCGGGTCTCGCGCCGGAGTGTCTTATCCGCTGCCAGCGATCATCGAAGAACATCTTCCGATAATCATCTTCGTCTCTGTCGGCCTCGGCCGCTCAACCCTACCGCTTGCTGCTGACTGTTTTCTGCCGCGCAGTCTCCTAGGTCTGCGCCAGGGCTTGATCTGCGACCCGTTCTCTTTGTAACGAGGCAACGCGCGAAAACCTACGGTGAGTCCGTCTAGATGCTTGCGAGGTTTTGAGAGTCCATACCCTTCCTGCACTACCTGACCGTGAGGGGGTTACCTGATGGGAAATCGCGGGGGTCAGACCTCCGGTCTTTGACGCTTCTTCGGCTCGCCCAGGCGATCCGATGCAAGCCGACGCAACTGATGCGCGTGTTGGATCATGCGGATCTGTACGCTGCTCTGGATCTGTGACGGAGGAGAGCGTTGGAAACCTAAGGTTCAAGTCGCACCTATATAGGGAGGTAGTACAGCATGAACGAGGATATTCTGCTCGCGTTGGAGAAGGCGAAAACTGACGTCATCACTACACTCGGAAAGAAGACTTTCTGGGATCGGGTACTGCCACTATTTCAAGTAACGATCCTGCTGATCGGCGGCTTTTGGGGCATGTTCACCTACTATGTCGACCGGCATGAGAGGGCGTTGATTCCGGCGAAAATCAGTGTACAACCGACCCTCGACGACCTCGGTGTCCATGATGGCTTACGGTTCATCAAAGTCACCATCGCTGTCGAGAACCGTGGGGCACGATCGTATGTCGTCAATTCTCCATTCAAAGTCTATGCACGAAAGATGAAGCCATCGGTTCCGGCCCCGACACCCGTCGACAATCTGTGGAACCGTAGCGTTGCAGCCGAAGTGAACACGGCGAGTATCCTGTCAGGTGAGGTGTTTGGTAAAGGAAACTGGTTTGAGTCCGGCGAGCGCGCATCGCGGACGTACATCGTAGCGGTTCCGGAGGGCATGTACGACCTCGTTGATATCAATGCCTCCATTCATCACGTGAAAGTAGAAGACCGTGCGCTGGGAACAGATTGGCGCCCGGAACCTGACAAATCGCTTACGGCGGTAACTACCGTGCGCGTCGGCAAGACTGTCGAGAAGGCCGACATTCTCAAGCATGCCGATCTTTGGAAGCGGACATCGATGGCAATGAATCAGGGTGATGCCCGGCTGGTGCTGTGGGCCGCGCCCCGTGTGGTCTCGTCTAGCGCCGCACCCCAGTAGCCCCTCTAGAAGTCGAACGTTTATTGTGATGACAACTGCTCGCGATCGGAAATCCGGTAGGTGGGCCTACCGCTCTCTCTTTTCTGTGGGCAACCGGGCGCCGCCGCTGGTCGTCAATTCTGTTGGTGAATACACGGTGCTCCGTCGTTACGTACACGGTGCCGTCGGCGCCGATTGCGATGCCTTCCACTCCGGGGTAAGGCCGATTATGGTGGGAATCCTGAAACTCCCCGTTGTCGATGCGGCTCCAGCTTCGGCCGCCGTCATCACTACGGTAGAGCTGACCATCATGGATCGTTACGAGGCCGATGAGAATGGTGGAGCCTCGGGGATCGACTGCCACGGCGGGCCCGAATCCACCTATATCAGAGGCGTTGGTCTCCGTGTTCAGAACACCACGCCTCTCCCACGTCGTACCGCCGTCCACACTGGCATACGTCGTGATCGTTTCGACCGAGTTGCCGGTGATCGCGTCTGAGGCGAAGGCGAATAAGGTCGATCCGGCCAGCGTCCAGTATCTGTTGGTAAACGCGGCTTCCCATGTGAGGCCCGCGTCGCGGCTCCGATAGGTGGTGCAGTCGTGGAACGGGCAGAATCCCCCATGAAGGGCTCCCGTTACATAGAGGGTGGAGTTGGAGTCGATCGCCGCCGCCCAAATGATTAAATGCGAAAAACTGAATGGCGGGCCTAGAGGATATGTCGGGCCGACGCCGGACCACGTTTGGCCACCATCGTCGCTGCGTTCGAACAAGTGTGTGTCACCGAGTCTGTAGGCCCGGTTCGGAATCCGTGGATCGAAGATCTCCGGCGCGCTCGCAAAAGGGGAGAAACTCGTACCCAGATCCCTGCTCACGTACTGGCCGCCTGAACATATCTCACGATCATCAAAGGGATTGAAGGTGAAGCCGAAGTCGTAGGGCAATCCTTCGACGCGCTTCCAGTGAAAGCCCCAGTCGCTGCTCCTGAATGTGCCTCCAAACGACGACGCGAACACGAGGCCGGCAATTCGCGGATGTGCCGTGATCCCGTTCACGAAGGCGCGAGTACGCAATTCTCGATTGGTCGGCAGGTCTACCTCTGTCCACACCCCCGCGCACACCGGGGCGCAAACAGCAATGACGGCGAGCACGCTGAGAAGCCTGCGCATGGTGCCTCGATCGGTCGATGAGTATACGCGCCAGACCTGCCCGGCTCGGGCCATCCGAGACTCCAAGTTCCCTCTCTGGTGGGAAATCTGACCTGTCTGGCATCGATGTTGCCTGCGGAAGCGCCTAACACCCCAACGTACGCTTCGAAAGGAACCTGCCCATGACCTTCACGTTGCCAGGGCTCATCCTCTTCATCATCATCGCGGCCATCTGCGGCGCCGTCGGGAAGGCCATCGCCGGCGGGGCTCGCGGCGGTCTGATCGTCTCGACGGCCCTCGGCTTCATCGGAGCCATCCTGGGGCCGTGGGTGGCGCGCAAGATGAAGCTGCCGGAGCCTTTCATGGTTCAGATCAGCGGGCACCCCTTCCCGATCCTCTGGTCGATCATCGGCGCCGCCCTCTTCGTGGCGATCGTCCATCTGTTTTCGCGGAGAAGGTGACGGGGAGTCTTTAACCACGGAGACACAAAGGGCACGGAGGTTCCGTGACTCCGTGGTGACTAGCGTGGTGGCGTGGCACGCGCTGGAGAGACCTTTGGGGAGTGGGGGAACACGACGACAACCTGTGAAGGAAGCAGGGAGCCGGCGGTGAAGGTGGCGAGATTGCTCTCCAGGTGAACGACATTCTCCTGGCCGGCAAGCCAGGGGCTGATCTCGCCGAGGTCTTCCGGAGTGTCGTTGGAAGGCTCGAGGTCAGCAAGCCGGTAGTGCATCGGGATGATGATCCGGGGGTGCAGCGCTTTGCGGATGGCTTGGATCTCCGCGTCTTTGAGGATGTGGTGTTTTGCGTCGATGGGCATCATCAGGATGTCGACGCGTCCCAATTCCTGGAAGTTGGCCTCGGTCAAAGGACCGTTGTCCCCGAGGTGCGCGATTCTCAGACCGTCCAGTTCGATGAGCCAGATGGTGTTGGTCTGGCCGAACTCTTTGCCCCACGGGCCGGCGTGTTTTCCGCGAATCCCGGTGATCGGTATGCCGGAGACGTTGTAGGCGCCGGGATCGCGCAGCACGCGTACGTCGGATGTCCAGGGAGGAGGCTGGTTGCCGATCAAGACGTCGGCGTCATGATCGTAATGCGGATGCGTGATCAGGATGGCGTCGGCGGCAAGTTTGCGCGGAAAGTCGTAGCCGAGCCAGACGCGGCTGGCGAAGGGGTCGATGAGGAGCCGCGCCCCTCCCGCGGTGTGAATACGAAAGCAGGAGTGGGCGATGTACTCGATGGCGACCTGTCCGGCCTGTAGCTGGATACGCGGGTCGGCAGGATCGTCCACGGTGATCGGGATCGGCTCGACAACAGCCGGGGTTTCGGCGCGCGTGTAGACGCTCGCGGACGGCGTCTTGCCGGCGAGGACGGCCTTCACATCCGCGGCCACCTGTTCGTACGCCGGCTCTCCGCGGTCATAGACGCGCACAGTCGCTTCGTTGGCTTCGGGCGCCGGCGTCAGTCGCCGCGACAGGAGCGAGAACCGGCGAACGCCGGCAGCAGCTTCCCGAGGATGACGTTCGCGGAATGCAGCCTGGTCACCTTCGCGGGAAACCAGCTCGAGGCGCTGTGCGAGCTTCTGTTGCGCGTCAAATACGTCGAACAGGTAGCGGCTGCGCAACGCGGTCAAATAGGGATACTCGCTCACGACCACGCTGTTGTCGCCGGCGGTGAACTCCTCCCGCACGAATCGGAGAGTCATGGGAAGGGTACCGGCCTTCATCAGGGCGCGCAGGTGCCCGACCTCGGCATCACGGTGCGCCGTATCGCCGGAGCGGGCGTAGGTCTCGATGAGCCCCAGCAGGCCCTGCTGGGTATCGGGCCGGAGCTCCAGCATGCGGCGGAACTCGCCGCTCGCGGCGGCGTAGTCCTTCTGGCGCAGCAGGCAGTGCGCCGACAGGAGGTGCGCGGTGTAGTTCCGTGGATCGGCGGCGATGACCTCGCGGAGCATCGCTTGCGCGCGGCCGCAATCACCGGCACCAAACGCTTGCTGCGCGTCGCGCATCTTCTGCGCGATTTCCGGCGATTGCGCCAGCGCACTGGCAGCAAAGAGAAGCAGAAGCAGCCGGCGCATGGCGGGAAAATTCTACACGCGAGTCGCGGCTGCGACTCTCGATGCTTGCGCCAATCCAGGGTATAGGGAGTCGGGAGTCGGGGGTCGGGGTCGTTGAAGATCCGGCGAGCCACCGCACCCCCGAGGGTTGGTGGTCCTTCGAGACGCAATTAGTGTGAGGGTAGTATGGCGACAATGGCCACGCTCGCGCGAATTACCTTCGTTCTCTCATTCATCGCCGCCAACGTTCTTGCCGGACAGCCGGAGCGAGAGATGCGGACGCATTACCTCATCGCCGGCCGCGATCGCACGCCGCTCTATTCGGTGACGGCGATTACGTCCGCCAGCGAGACGTTGGGGAGCGAGACCTACCTGATCGAAAGCACCGCGGGACAGCGGATCGTCATCGCCATTCGCAGAGATTACGCGAGCCATCTCTCTACCGCTGACTACGCCGTGAACGGCGCGAAGCATGTGCGCGTCACGATTCAGCTTCCGGGGAAAGGGGCGACGCGATCGGAATCATCTCGCGAATACCGGGAGCA
>DATLWH010000915.1:0-2966 GCA_035576505.1 Thermoanaerobaculia bacterium
ACATCGCCATCCTCCCGTTCATCATCCTCTTCGGGTTCCTCCTGCTGCGGCAGTTGATGCACCTCGGCCACGACGAGACGGCCAGGATGACTGGTGCTCCCGTTCACGAACCGCCCTCCAGCCGGGCGGCAGTGTTCTATGTCTGCGGCGCCATGCTGATCGGCGCCTTTCTCTTCCCGTTTCTGCCTCGCGTCCGCAATCCGCTGCTTCCGGGTATGGCCGGCCCGCTGAGCAACGCCACGACAGGCCTCAGCGACTCGATCAACCTCAACGAACCGCGTTCGATCAGCGGCGACGCCACGGTGATCAGCCGCGTCTGGATGGGACCGGAGACGATCCCCTTCTTCACGCCGCTCCGGCTGAAGGGGACGATCTACGAGCGCTTCACGAAGAACACCTGGATGCAGGGACGCCGTGACTTCATCCCGCTCGAGAGCACCGACGGCACGACCCGGGTAGCCCTGCCTGGAGGGTTCACGAGAAAAGCCCGCGTGCTGCAGCGGTTCCCGATGGGAAGCCGTCTGTTCCTGCCCGTCGGGACGTACGAGGTCAGCGGCGCGGGTGCGATTGCCGAGGGTCCGACACGCGACATCTTCACCGTCTGGCAATCGCATCGGGACACGATCGCCTATGACGTTACGCTGGCGCACCAGACCGCGCCGCTCCGGCTGCAGCGTGTGACGGTCTCGAACTATCCGGTTACCCCGGACGTGCTGGCCATGGCAAAGAAGATCGTCGGCAGTGAGACCGATCCCTTGCGGCAGGCCGCGTCGATCGAGCAATACCTCTCCCACAACTTCCTCTACGTGCCCGACCCCGCCAGGATCGGACACACCATGACGGTCGATCAATTCCTCCTCAAGGAGCACCGCGGCCATTGCGAGTACTTCGCCGCCGGAATGGTGGCGTTGATGTCGGCGCTCGATACGCCGGCGCGCATCGTCGGCGGTTTCTACGGCGGCACGCTCAATCCGCTCACCGGTTACTTCGTCGTCCGCAGCGAAGATGCCCACGCATGGGTGGAAGTATGGGATGGGAATGGATGGAAGACGTTCGATCCCACTCCCGCCTCTCTACGGCCCGGCAACGCCCACGATGGTCTGATGCGCGTCTATGCCCTGGCTCTGGCCGACCTGGTCAACTACTTCTGGGACCGCCATATCCTGACGTACGGCCTCGGCGATCAGATTTCGTTGGCTCTCGATCTGTTCGACCGCTTGCGCCAGGCGGCCAGTGCGGCGAACTTTGCGCTGCACAGCCCCGTCACGCGCAACTTCGGAACGGTGATGGGGGCTCTGCTCGCCGCCGGCTTTGCCGCCGTCGTTCTGTCGCGCCGCCGCCGCTCGCTCTTTGATCTTCTGGCCGCCCACCTGCGGCGACTGGGGATCGATGTGGGGCCGGCCATGACGATGTCGGAAGCGCTGGACGAGCTGCGTTGCCTGCATCCGGCCGAGGCCGTTGAGTTGGAGCCGCTCATCGCTCTGTACGATGCGGAGCGATTCTCAAAGCAGCCCGAGAGAGGAAGGGTGGCCAGGATTCAAAGGGGATTGGCGGAGATCAGCGGACCGTGAATGGTCTGTTGATGCTGATAGGCGGCTCTTGGGTCGGGCGGTTTCGTAGTCTCGCAGTCTCGCGGTTCCTGCATTGCATCGCGAGACCGCGTGACCGCGAGACCCCTACCTCCGAGGTCCCGCCATCAGCGCAATCATCTCCCGAACCGCGCGTTCCAGCCCCACCAGCGCCGCCCGGGCCACGATCGAGTGTCCGATGTTCAACTCCTCGATGTCGCTGAGCGCGGCGATGCCGTCGATGTTGCGGTAGTCCAGGCCGTGCCCGGCCAGTACGGCCAGTCCCATCTTCCGCGCCGCCTTGGCAGCCGTGGCCACCTTCTCGAGCTCTCCCTGCCAGTTGCTCCGTCGCTTCCAGGCCTCGGCGTACTTGCCGGTGTTGATCTCCACTTTCGGGGCGCGGAGTTTCTGGCACTGCCGTAACTGCTCCAGGTCCGGATCGACGAAGATCGAGACGTCGATGGCCGCGTCGAGAAGCTGGCGGACGGTCTTGTCGATGTTGCTCGAGTGGAGGACGACGTCCAGGCCACCTTCCGTCGTCAACTCGTCGCGGCGTTCGGGGACCAGCGTCACCTGGTGCGGCTTCACCGTCTGGGCGATGCGCACCATCTCCGGCGAGGCCGCCATCTCGATGTTCAGATGCGTAGCCACCGTGCGCGTCAGGATCTCGGCGTCGCGATCCTGAATGTGCCGGCGGTCGCCGCGCAGGTGGATGGTGATTCCCTGCGCGCCGGCCAGCTCGCAGATGGCCGCCGCCGCCACCGGATCGGGCTCATCGCTCTTGCGCGCCTCACGGATGGTGGCGATGTGATCGATGTTGACCGCTAGTCGCATGAAGGAAGGTTAACAGACGCCTGCCAACGCTGCCGCCCGTGCCGCAAGCTGACATGCGGCAGGCAATCCCGTACACTACGCCACTCAGGAGCCTTCCTTTGAACATCATTAAGAACCGCGTCGACGATGTGACCGTGCTCGACATCCAGGGCGTTATCAAGCTCGGGGAGAGCGCCCGTGAGTTCTCGAGCTACCTCGAGAAGGTCCTCAATGACGAGACCGGCCCGGTGATGATCAACTTCGAAGCGATCAACTACATGGACTCGACTGGCCTCGGCGAGCTGATCGGCTACCTGCAGAAGTTTGAAGACCGCCAGCGCAAGATGGCGCTCGTCAAACCCTCCCACCGCATCCTGGCCCTGCTCAAGATCACGAAGCTCGACACCGTCTTCAAGATCTTCGACACTCGGGAGACGGCGATGGAGTACCTCACGGATCACGCCGCCTGACCGCACGCTTCGCGCGCGTTGGCTGTTGTCTGCAGGCTTCCCTCATACCCGCCGGCAGTGCGTTCCGCGCGTGCCGACTCGATTCCGGGCAGCGCCGGATCGATTCCGGGAAGTG
>DATLWH010000916.1:0-2723 GCA_035576505.1 Thermoanaerobaculia bacterium
GCCGCCCATCACCGAGATCGTCGTCAGGCCCGACTCGGTGTCGGGAAACATGCTCGGATTGGCCAGTCCGTTGTTCGGGTGCGCGCCGCCGAAGCACGGCACGCCGGCATCACGCCAGGGCCCTTTCACCGTGCCGTCGACGTCTTTGTAATCCGCATAGAGGACGCATTCGTGACCCAGCTCGTGCGTGAGCGCAATCTGCGTCGTCGATTCGTTGGTCAACGATTCGCCGAGGGCCGAGTACTCGGCCCCGTAGTGGCAGTCGCACTCCGTGCGCGCCGGGATCACACCGGCGCCGGTAACGCTCTTCTGCCGCGGGTAGGTGCCCGCGTAATTGGCGTGACGCAGGCCGTCATCGTAAATAGTCGGGAAAAAGCGGAAGCTGTCGACGTTCTGGCCGCGGCTGACCAGGTACGCCGCGATCGACTCGCGAATGCGGTCGGTATCCCACACGCCGGGCATGTAGTGAAACACCTGAGCAGGGACTTCGACAGTAGGGTCACCAGACGACCCCGTCGCGGCGGACGGAAGCAGCGAATGCCTTGCCGAGAAGGTCAGAGGAAGCGTCTGCGTAACCGTCCCCTCCAGAAAACCGGCACCGCCGAATCGGTTGCTCTTGATCGCCCAGGTGTTGTTGCCGGACGGGTTCAGATACGGTTCCAGACTCGATGCCGGAACCCGGAACGACAGCGTGTCGCCATTCAGCTTGGTCTCCCACGAATTGATCTGCGCCCCCGGAAAGTCGGGGATCTTCGGGTTCGAAACGATGAAGAACGCCGCCAGGTTGGAGGGAACCTCCACACCAGCCGCTTCGGCGCCGTTGAGCATCAGCGTGTATCGATAGGACTCGCCTGCCGCCGGGGCCGGAACGGCACCGAGCTTGAGCGTGACTCCGGCGATGATGCCGCCATAGTTGTCGAACGAGCCGCTGGCGATCTGCATCGCCGCGGGGAAGCCCGCCACGGACACTGGAACCGCGTTCTGCCGCGCCGGCGTCTCGATTCCTGTGTTGAACCCGACCATACCGTCGCCGATCGGCAGCGTCAGATACGAGAGCTGCATTTCGCCCGAATCCGTAAACAGCTCGATCTGGAACGTGCATGGCGTCGCCGAATGGCGGCTGAGCACGTTCTGCCAGGTGATGACGACCGAGTTCGGCTTGTTCTTCGTGATGACGCGCGAGGTATTCGTATAGTTGAAGAGCTCGTACCAGACCGCGACGATCGGCTGGATGTGGAACATCGAGCTCACGACGGTCGGATCGTAGTTGACCTGCGTCGTATCGGCGTTGCCGAAAGCGACCGCTCCCCACGTGGAGATACTCAGCTTCGTGTACTGCGTGCCGGCGAACGTAAACGGTCTTGGAAGCGTGTAGGCGGGGGGAAGATAGTTGGCATCGAGGAAACCGATGATCGGCCTCTTCGCCCCGTCGTAGGTCACCACGCCCGTGGACGGATCATCGAACTGGAAGGCCACCCTGCTGATGATGAAGGTGTTGTTCGCCGTCGGAACGACGTGGAAGGTAGCCGGCGCCTGGAGATCCGAGGGATATCCCGGCCAGTACGAATTGCCGTCGTCCGTGACGATGCCGATCCCGTGCGAGACCGAGAAGCTCGACACCGGCAGCGGCGCTGCCTCCCCTCGGGGGGTGAACGCGTCGTTGGCGCGGATGTGTGGGTCTGTGGCATCGATCGCCTGCGCCACGAGGCAGGGCGTAATGAGGATGACTGCGATGAGGGCGAGGGGTATACGCACGCGGACCCGGACCGCATCAGGGTGCATGGTCACTCTCCTTGAAACTCAAAAGAACTGAAGGAAGCGGGAACGATAGCGCCGCGACAGGTGGGATGGCAAATGGGGATTTTTTCCGTAAGTGGTCGCTTTACGGCCAGGCCAATCGACAACACGCCGCTACCGCGCCGGATTACTCACGCTCGATCGGAGCACAAATAACTGTCTTGATGCCACGTAAAACACTCACCTGCCTTGAGTTAACTCACCAATTGAGCCAGGGATCGAGATGCGTACTCTCAATTCGAGAGTGCGGACTCTCGATTTGAGAGTACGGACTCTCGATTTGAGAGTACGGACTCTCGACTTGAGAGTACGGACTCTCGACTTGAGAGTACGGACTCTCGATCTGAGAGTACTGACTGTCGATCTGAGGGTCCGTACCCTCGATTCGAGAGTCCGCAGCCAAGAACAGGGGCTGTCGAGCCCGAAATCGCGCTTAAACCACCAAGAATGGTGGATTCACCCCCTCTTCAGTAACCTCTCCGTATTGCCCCCGAGGATCGCATCCCGGTCCTTTTCGGAGAGATCGAGCTCGGCGATGCTGTCGAGCATCCGGCGCAGGCTGCCGATGAGGTGGGGGTAATCGCTGCCGGCCAGGATGTGATCGGTGCCGGCGAACTCGATGGCCAGACGCAGGGCGCGGACGTCGAAGTTCACGGAGTCGTAGTAGAAGTTCTTCAGGTACTCGCTGGGCGGGCGGTCGATGTGAATGCGGTTCTCCTTGTAGGCGTAGAAACCGCGGTCGAGACGCTCGACGAGATACGGAATGGCGCCGCCGAGGTGACCGAGCACCCAGCGGATCTTCGGGAAACGCTCCACCACGCCATGGAACACGAGGCCCGCCGCGGCCAGCGTCGTATCGAGCGGGAAGCCGACCAGCGCGGTCAGCCAGTAGTCGGTCATCGCCTCGACGCCGACGGGGGCGGTTG
>DATLWH010000917.1:0-3589 GCA_035576505.1 Thermoanaerobaculia bacterium
ATCGCTGGCGACGCGGATGCGGCCTCCGTGGAGCTCGACGAGCGAGCGTACGATGGAAAGCCCAAGACCGATGCCTTCATGGGATCGCGTCATCGACCCGTCTTCCTGGCTGAACGGCTCGAAGACATGCGGCAGGTAATCCGGCTCGATGCCTTTGCCGGTGTCTTGTACCGTAAGACGCAGGAGCGAGCCGAGGAGGGACAGCCGCACCGTGATCGTGCCGCCGCGCGGCGTGAACTTCACGGCATTCGACAGGAGGTTCCAGATGACCTGCTGCAGGCGCCCCTCGTCGCCGAGTACGCGGGGAAGGAGCGGAGGGACGCTGGCAAGGATCTCGATGTCTTTCGCCGCCGCGGCCGGGTGAACGGTCGTCATCGCCGCACGAAGAACGGGTCCGACCTCGAGGGGCGCGGGCTTGAAGGTCATTTTGCCGGCGGTGATGCGCGACACGTCGAGGACGTCGTCGATGAGCTGCGCCTGGATCTCCGCGCTCTTCTCGATGGCCTCGATGGCCTCGCGCGTCTCGGTTTCCGGCAGGCCGAGCTTGAGCATCCGGGCCCATCCAAGGACGGCTGTCATCGGTGTGCGCAGCTCGTGCGACAGGGTGGCCAGGAACTGATCCTTCCTGCTGTTCGCGTCCTCGAGCGTCTTCTGTGCGAGCTGCTCGTCGCTGATGTCGCGGAATTCGAGGACGGCGCCGGCCGAACGGCCGTCCCGCTGCAGCGGCGCCAGCGAACACGAGACCGGAAAGGCGGAGCCGTCCTTCCTCACGAACAGGTCCACGTGATTCCGCAAGGGCACCATGCTCTCCCGCGCGTTCCTGATGGCGCAATCGGAGACGGAATGGCCGCGTCGTTCCGCCGGCGCGTGCAGGAGATCGTGGAATGGCCGGTTCTTGAACTCCGCCGCGGAGTATCCGGTCTCCTCGATGGCCGAGGGATTCACGTAGGTCGCCGTGCCGTCTTCGTCGAGCATGAGCAGGCAAGAGGCCGCGTTCTCGGCGATGGTTCGGATGAGCACATTGGCCCGCTCCAGCTCCGCCGTCCGGATCTCCAGCGCTTCTTTCGCCGCCACGAGCTCCTGCTCGGCGCGTTGACGGGCCTGGAGGATGCTCTGCGCGTTCTGAATCGCGACCGAGCGGAGCAGATCCTCCTCATTGTCGTGTGGCTGCCCCATCGGTCACCGTTCTCCGAGCTTCTTTGCGGCCATGGCGGTGCCGAGAACCCGCGCGCGGATCTTGGCGAAGGCGGTGTCGCGCGTCGTGGAGATGTCGTCGCTGAACGGTGAGAAGCCGCAGTCATCGGTCGTACCGAGCTGGCGGATCGGAATGTAGTCGGCCGCTTCGAGCACGCGGTCGCAGACTTCTTCCGGCGTCTCGATATGCGGATTGATCGGCGCCACGACGCCGACGAATACCCGTTGATCGCCCTTGAGAAAGCGGCGGATGATCTTGAGAACGTGAACGTGGTCTTTCTCGCCGGCGAGGGCGACATAGACGTTCCCGACGTTCATTTGAAAGAGGCTCGGCAGCAACTCCGCGTAGTCGACCTCCGCGCTATGCGTCGAATCCCGGTCTGCCCCCGGGCATGTGTGCACTCCGATTCTCTGCCTCTCCTCGGCGGTGAACCGCGCCAGCGCCAGGTTGTTCAGGTCGATGAAGCTTGTGAGCAGATCCCCGGACGGATCGATCTTCACGGCCAGACGTCCTTCCGTGAAATCGATCTGCACCTTGTGCGCCCCCAGCGCCAGGCAGCGCCGGATCTCGGTCTCGTGTTCCTGGAGAAGATCGAGGATGAACTCCTCGCTCGAGTAGCCCTCGATCCCTTCGGGGGGATACATGAGACTGAGCGCCGAGGGAGAGATCACGGCCTGCTTCACCGGAACATTCGCGTACCGCAACGCCTCGTCGAGATAGGAGTCCGCCTGGCGAAGGTAGCGAAATGGGCCGGCCGTGAGCCGTGGCATCCGGCGGGTATGCCCGGCCGAGAACGGGATCTTGAACCCGTCCGGCGCCGTGTTCGGAAGTCCGTCGACGGAGTAGGTCCAGAAGTTGTGGTACTTCCGCTGCTCTCCGTCCGTGATGACGGGAGAGCCGGTCTCCTCGAACCGTGCGATGGTGTCGCGGATAGCGGCTTCGTAGAGCGGCTCGATCGCCGGATCGTGGGCGTTCCCATCCGACAGCGCCGCGATGAGCTCGAGCGGCCGCGGGATGCTTCCAATCGGTTCCGTCGGGATCGTGATCAAGCTACCTCCTGGGATGACGCCTCCGCCAGCCGCCTTTCCAAAACGGCTGAGGCAGTCAGTGCAAGGGCACGGCCAGAATGAAGAGTGAAGGGTGAAGAGTGAAGGATGAAGAGTGAAGGATGAAGAGTGAAGGATGAAGGATGAAGGTTAAGAGCTTCATCCTTCATCCTTCATCCTTCAAAAGGTTGACCAGCGCGGCCCACAGCGTCAGGATCGAGGCGATGCCACCCGACCCCAACGAGGACCCCCTCTCCTTTGCCGAGCGCGTCCGCATCGCCGCGGAGCTGCTCGAATCGCTCGACCTCGACCGCGGGCAACTGACGCAGGTGAGCACGGAAGAGCGGCAGCGGCTGCTGCACGCGACCCGGCGGGTGGCGGAACCGGATCACCATGCGCGGCGGAAGCTGGTCAAAGCCGGGAGGCGGGCGCGGAAGGCAGCGCGGCTGCAACAGGATGATCAGGTGCTCAACTCGGCGGGCATCCGTGAGCTCCGGCGGAAGCCGGTGTTCACCACACCGAATGCCTATCGTGAAGAGTCGCAGCCGGAGGAGCCGCGCGCGACCTCGGAGTCGCAGCACTGCTACGTCTGCAAGCAGCATTACGACACCGTCCATCATTTCTACGATCAGTTATGCCCCGCCTGCGCGGAGCTCAATTACTTCAAGCGCACGGAGCTGGCGGATCTGCGTGGGCGCGTGGCGCTGCTGACCGGCGGACGGGTGAAGATCGGGTATCAGGCCGGACTCAAGCTGCTGCGGGCCGGGGCACGGCTCATCGTGACGACGCGATTCCCGCGCGACTCCGCGGCGCGTTACGCGCGCGAGGACGATTTCGGCGAATGGTCCGGCCGGCTGGAGATCTTCGGGCTCGACCTGCGCCACACTCCGAGCGTCGAGGCGTTCTGCAGGGAGATGCTGGCCACCCGCGACCGTCTCGACTTCATCATCAATAATGCGTGTCAGACGGTGCGCCGGCCGCCGGCCTTCTACGAGCACATGATGGAGGCGGAAACGGCGTCGCTTCACACGCTCTCCGACGCCGAGCGGAAGCTCCTCGGCGCGTTCGAGGGGCTGCGCGGCTATCGCATGCTCCCCGAGGGCTCATCGGCGGTGACGTCGCTGAACATCGAGGAGGTCACCGGGCTGACCCATTCCGCGCAGCTCTCCCAGATGCCGCTGCTGCCGGATGACCATGTGAGCGAGAGGAATCTGTTTCCCGAGGGGCGGCTGGATCAGGATCTCCAGCAGGTCGATCTGCGCGGACGGAACTCGTGGCGGCTGCTGATGGCCGAGGTGTCGTCGGTCGAGCTGCTGGAGGTACAGTTGGTCAATGCCGTGGCGCCGTT
>DATLWH010000918.1:0-3472 GCA_035576505.1 Thermoanaerobaculia bacterium
GCACTTCCTTCGGTACGGTCGTCTGTCCCTTGCTGGTCATCGTCGATACAGGCATGTTGGTCGCTCCTTACGAATGTTACCGTATGTAAGGGAGGTGCTGCATGAAAGGCTTATCCGCAGATGACGCAGATAGAACGCAGATGAAGAACCGTTTTCATCTTCACAGCTGCGCGTAGAACCCCGCGCTCAGCCTGCGAAACACCAGCCAGCCCGAGATCAGCGCGGCCAGGGCACAGAGCGACGAGATCGTGAGGTCCTGCGGCGTGGGAAGGCGGCCGTAATAGATCGGGTCGCGAATGATCTGGAGGAGGTGGACCAGCGGATTGAGCCTGACCATCCACAGGTATTTCTCGGGCACGATGTTCATCGGATAGATGATCGGAGCCAGATACATGAGACCGAAAACGGCGGCCTGGTAGGTTTCCTTGATGTCCGCGAAATAGACCGATAGTGAACTGAGCGTGAGGGACACTCCGAGCGTGAAGACGCCGAGAATCAGGAAACTCACGGGGAGAAACACGGCCGCGCCCGAAAAGGGAGCGCCCTTGATGAGCATGATGATCGCCAGTGGGATGCAGGAAATGGCGAGGTTGGCCATTCCTGAAAGAGTGGCCGCCACGGCGAAGATGCTCTTGGGGATTCGGACCCGCTTCATGAGAGGTCCGTTCCAGGCCATGCTGGCCATGGAGTTGACGGTGGTCTGTGAGAAGAAAATCCAGGGAAGGTACTCCGACAGGAAGTAGACCTCGAAGTGCTTGATGGCGAAGCGGAAGAACGCGGAAAAGACGAGCGTGAAGATCAGCATCATCAGGAGGGGATTGAGCATCGTCCAGAGCACGCCGAGGACTGACCGTTTGTAGCGGACGGTCAGATCGCGCATGACCAGGCTGCGCAGCAGATGCTCGTGTGCCACGAGATCGCGCACCTCGTCCAGAAGCGAGACTCCCGCTCCGGCGGCATTGCAGAATTCGGGGATGGCCGCGGCAACCGCGGGAGTGTCCCGTTCGACTCGAGGGATCGTGCTCATCGGTCGTGGCGAAGCTCGTGGAAGGCGCTTCGCTCTCCGTAGGCCTGGATCACTTCGGGCGGATTCCCGAGCGCGACGATCCTCCCTTCCTCGAGGAACACGACCCGGTCGCACAGTTTTTCGATCGAGGCGAGATCATGCGACACGAGGAGGATCGTGCATCCGCTCTGGTGAAAGCCGCGGATTCTCTCCTCGCATCGCTCCCGGAATGAGGCATCGCCCACGGCCAGGATCTCGTCGAGCAGAACGACTGCCGCGTCGACCGCGGTGGCGATGGAGAATGCCAGCCGGGCCACCATGCCGGTCGAGTAGGTGCGCAGCGGCAGATCGATGAACTGCCCGAGACCGGAGAAATCGACGATCTCGTCCGTGCGCGCTCTCATGGTGCGCTGGGAACGGCCGAGGAGGGCTCCGTTGAAGAAGATGTTCTCGCGGCCGCTGAGCTCGTGGTCAAAACCTGTTCCGAGCTCGATGAGGGGCGCCACGGAGCCGCGTACGACTGCCCGTCCGGCGGAGGGGGTGATGACGCCCGCGGCGACGCGCAGCAGCGTCGACTTTCCCGCGCCGTTGAAGCCGATGAGCCCGAGGCACTCCCCATGTTCGATGTCGAGAGAAACGTCGCTCAGCGCGGCGAATGTCTCGACCGCCGCTGTTCCTCGGAGTTTCCGCACGAACCATTCTTTGACGAAGGGAATCCGAGTGGCCGGAAACCGGACCGTCACGCCGTCGAACTCAATGGCCTTCACGAGCGTAGCATCTCACGCGAATGAGCATCCTCATCGGCACCCAGGGGTGGAACTACGCGGCGTGGGTGGGGCCGTTCTATCCGCCAGGGACGCGCGCTTCCGAGTTTCTTGCGGCGTACGCTCGGGCCTTCCGCGCCGTGGAGGTCGACTCCACGTTCTACGCCATTCCGGACGCGCGGGCGGTGCGCGCATGGGCCGAGCGCACGCCGCCGGAATTCACCTTCGCGCTCAAGATGCCGAAGGAAGTGACGCACGAGCGCCGGCTGCGCGATGCGGACGATGTCGTGCGCGACTTTCTCGGCCGCGCCCGGCAACTGGGGTCGAAGCTGGGACCGGTCCTGCTGCAGATGGGGCCGGACTTCGCGCCGGACGAGCTGCCGGCGATCGAGAAGTTCCTCCCCACCCTGCCCGGAGACCTCCGCTTCGCCATCGAGCTTCGCCAGAGCCGCTGGATGCACTCCGAAGTACTGCCGCACCTGTTGGAGCTGCTGGCGCGTCACGGCATCGCGCTCGCGCTCAGCGACGGCCGGTGGATCCCGCGCCAGACGATGCTGGAGCAGGTAGAGCGCGCCACGGCGGACTTCCTCTATGTGCGGTGGATGGGGCCGGACCGCGAGATCACCGACTTCTCGCGCGTGCAGTTCGACCGTTCCGAGGAGATCCGCGCATGGTCCGAGGCGCTGAAATGTGCCGCGAATACGAAAGACATATTCGGTTTCTTCAACAATCACTTCGCCGGCCACAGCCCGGCCAGCGCGCGTGCGCTGCAACGCCTCCTCGGTCAGCAGCCCGTCGACCCCGAGACGCTGCGCGGCCAGAGATCGCTGTTCTGAGTGCGAGGTGGATTTCGCGGGTAGGGAGGTGCCCCGCTCCATGCACTCCTACGGCCAACGTGATCAGCGAAGCTCGTGAAAGGCGCTTCGCTCTCCGTATGCCCCGATCACGCCGGGCCGTCCGTTGCGATCGCGACGCTGTCGCATCTCTAATGATTTCCGTCTCTCGGCCAACATGGCAATTTGGTAAGTACGGACATAAGTGGTACGGTGCGCCGCAGTTCCACTACGTCCAAACTCAGGAGAACTCTCATGACCCGGTTCCTGCTCCGCTTCGGCGTGCTTCTGGCACTCCTTTTCCCGCTTGCCGCTTTTGCCCAGCAACCCGCTGGCGCGGTGGCGAGCTTCAACGGCACCATCTCCAGCGCATCGCAGACAGACAGCGTCGCGTTCGAGGTAGACGCCACCACGTACCACACCAACAGCTCCGGAAAAATCGGCTTCGTCTTCGTGATGTCCAGCGTAGACGGCTCGGTCGACCCCGGCCTGATCGACGTCGAGGCCAACGGCAGCGGATCCGTCTCCGACAATCTGCGCAAGCCCGATACGGCCGGCTCCTCCGCGAGCATCGCTCTGGCCGCGCTCTCCCCCGGGAAGTACACCATCACCGTCCGCAGCGAGCACAAGACATCCGGCAGCTATCGCCTCGACGTTTTCCTGGCCGGCGATGCGAATGGTGACGGCAAGGTCGACGCGGCCGACACTGCGCTGATCGCGCAACTGGCCGGGACGAAGATCGGCGATGAGCAGTACACGCCGTACGCCGACGTCGACCGAAATGGCGTGATCAACGGCGGCGACCGCCAGCGCGCGCAAACGAACCTCGGCGCCTCCGCTCCGGCGACGACGCCAGGAGGAAACGACAA
>DATLWH010000919.1:0-3664 GCA_035576505.1 Thermoanaerobaculia bacterium
GCGAAAGGAGAACGAGATGCCCAGGAACGTCCGTCCCGGAAGTCGCTCCGCACCTGCTGTGACCTTTCCCGCCGATGACACGTCCAAGAGAAAGAGCCGGCAAGGAGGCTCGACTTCGACCGCGCGATCAAAGGAGAAAGAGATGCCTACGAAAAACCGCCCCGGAAAAACCATCGCCGCCCGCAAGCCATCCACGACGACACCCTCGGTCATCCCGGACCCTGTTGCTGCTGCCGCCAGGATGATCGAGTTGATCACCGAAATGGAGGCCATCATCCCCGACCTGGTGCAGCCGGACCACACCAGGATCGGCCGCATCGCCCAGAGCGCCAAGTTCGCCCGCCCGCTCATCCCCACCGCCATCACCGCCGTCAACTCCTACGAGCCGTTTCAGAAACTCTTCGACGCCGCGGCCGGCCAGGGCGCGCTCGACTACGACAACCAGTTGAATCCCATCACCAAGAGGCTGGCCGCCCTCACCCTGGCCTTGTCGTATTCGTCGAACCTGAAGATCGCCACCGCCGGCGACGAGGCCATGCAGTTGTACCAGTGGGCCAAGCGCCATGTGAAACAGCCCAACGGCGGCGGGGCTCGCACCTACGTCGATGACATGCAGCGCGTGGTCGAACGGACCATCAACCGCCGGAAGCCGCAGAATCCCGCCAGCACTCCTCCCTCCACCACACCGCCCAATACCTCGCCCAATACCCCTCCCACCACTCCTCCCACCCAGGGCTTTTTGGCCCCCTCTCTTGCGGCCAAGGCGCAAGCCGCTCCGGACCCCGTCGATCCAATCGACGACGAGACTCTCGATTACCTCCTCGAAATCGCCGGATTGGATCCGAAGAAGTAGCAGCGCGTGAAGAAGGGGCGCCGCGTGAATGAGCACGCGGCGCCCTTCGCGTTTGCGCGGTCGCGCGCGTCTCTCACCAGCTAAGTGGAATCGCAGGCAGAGTGTTCATCGAGCGCCCTTCTCCCCACCGCGCTTTTCAGCGGGGGGGAGAAGGTGCCGCAGGCGGATGAGGGGGCGTTGGAGCTTGCCGAACAGTGGACTGGTTTCATGAACGGGCGTGGGAAACTCACGAAAACAATTGACTTCAGCGCGAGCACGGCCCCCTCATCGGCCTTCGGCACCTTCTCCCCCGCAAAGAAACCGCGGGGGAGAAGGGCGCTCGATGAACAGGGTGCCGGCAATTCCACTCAGGCTGTGAGAAATCCGCTCTAAGTGGAATCGCAGGCAAACAACCCCGCAACCGCTGTCCGCCCGCTGGGCTCGCCTACGATGTACCATCCTGGTCAATCGAAGGAGGCTTGCCATGCGACGGATCTCATTTGTTCTGCTTACCGTCTGTTTCCTGTTCGCGGCCGGCTCGGCCATGGCCCAGGGTTTCTCCGGAACGTATTCGGTCACCGGGACCAATCCCGGCGTCGGCAACTACGAGGGGACGCTGAGGATCGAGCCCCGCGGCGACGTTTACGAAGTGCGCTGGTCGATCGCGAACGTGAAATACACCGGCGTCGGCATCGTCGTGAACGACACGTTGTCCGTGGCCTACACCGACGCGAATAATTCGTTCATCGGCGTCGCGGCGTATCGGCGCAGACGTGACACTCTCGATGGGCAATGGGCGGTGAAGGGCGGCACGGCCATGGGAACAGAAACCGCACGTCGCAGGTGAGCCGGCCTCAGTGCTTCGCCGCCCGCCTCCGCTGTCTTGCCAGCGTCAGGGTCACGCTCTCGAAAACAGAGGTCGAGTAGTTGGGGAACGAGTCGGTGGGAAAACTGGTGAAATAGACTCGCGGTGCCGGTCCGCCGATGGTCGGGTCGCCTGTCTCACCGATGAGCGTCGGGTAGAAGAGCGCCCGGCCAGCCTCGGTGAATGGCACGCCGATCGGCTCGGACCAGTGGATCATGTCGCTCGAGGCGCGCGCCTTGATCTCCGCACCGACACCGCTGACATAGACCGCAAGGTATACGTTGAAGCTGGCGTCATAGAGCACGATGGGCGAACCGGCCGGCTCGTCGCTCCAGAGAGGCATGAACCTGCCGGCGGTTCCCGACAGGTCGGGCGTGGGGCTTCCCTGCACGAAGGCGGTGGCCGGCTGCGTCCAGGGATTCGGTGAGGCGCCGTCGTACTTGTGGAACAACTGAGAAACCTGGTGCCCGTCGCCGGAGAGCACCGCCGCGACCACATCGGTATAGGCGGCGCGCGCGAGCCCCAGGCAGGTCGCGTTGCTGCAAGGGCCGGGCAGGCCCTGCAAGCGGTCGCCGAAGAAGACGTAGAAGTAGGCGCTGGCCGGATCGGGGGGCGGATTGTCGAGGTGCTTGCCGTTGGCGTCGGCAACCAGGAGCGAGCCGTAGCCGACAGCCATATTGAGGCCGCCGCCTTCGAACACGGATAGCGGCTCGCTTGGCTGCACGATCTGCCCCGCCACCGTGAAGGTCTGCCCGTTGTCGATCGATACCGCCAGCCCGATCGACGAATAGAAGCAGGGCACCTGCGAAGCGCTGTTTCCTCCGGCGCTGCAGAGGAACGTCGGCGGGTTGGCCAGGTTCTGCCAGTGGTACTCGGCGTGGAAGGGCATGAGCCATCCGCTCTTGCCGCCGCTCGAGAAGCGCACCACACCTCCGCCTCCCGCATAGTCCTTGTCGAACATGTAGCCGCTCGGGGCGTCTCCGGGGCCGAAGAGCCTTCGGCAGCCGCCGTTGACTCCACTCACATGATCGAGCGTGCCGTTGAACGGATAGGTGCCGTTGACTTTGGGAGTTGCCGTGCAGGAGGTGCTGGAGCCGGCGCTGCCGTAAAAGGTGTAGCTGCCGTTTCCCGCGGGGATCGCTCCGATGGAGCCATCCGAGGGGCCGAAGGAAAAGCCATAGGTGACGAGCTGTGCGTGTGTGGCGAAGGTAACGGGGGAGCCGAAGACGCCGACGATGTCTCCCTCTGCCGCACTCTGCGAAGCAGCATCATCCCCTGGCGTTTTCTGAGCGAGCGCGCCCAGGCAAACCAACGCGGCCGCGATTGCGGCTCCCAGCGACTTTCTCATGTTTCTTACTCCGTTGTTCTGATGGGGGATTGGCGCCGGGCTGCGTCGACGCAATCGTAGCATCGAGTGGGGCTCGGGTTTGCGAACAGCGCGGCCGGCGACCCAGGCCGCTTCGTCGCGGGCCGCTATACTTTGTGTGCCGGCGGGCGCAGAGACTCGTCATCTCCCCCCGACCCTTCGATCATGTCCAAATTCGAAGTCTTCGAGATCTCCGATCGAAATCCGTATCTGGCCGGATTCCGCACGTGGCTCGACGGATTCGAGCCGAACCTGTGGGAGCGTCTCGAAGAGCTGGAGAGCCTCCCTGCCGAGACGCAGCTTCAAGTTCTTGTCGGATCGCTGGAGCTGGCCTGTCTCACGCAACACATCGGTAATATCACTCTTGGACGCTTCGTCCTGCAGCGCCGCCTCCCGCGGGAGTGGGTCGTTCGTCATATCTCCAGCGCCGCCGAGAGCATCCTTGCGGATCTGGACCAGGAATGGGTGTTTCGGCGCCTGGCCGAGCTCTATTCGACACTGGATGCGGAGTTGCTTCGGCAGTTGGTGACCCGTGGCGAGGAGCACCCGGATCCGGACGTTCGAGAGGCGGCACGGGAGTTTCGGGTATGACCCTGCAACA
>DATLWH010000920.1:0-4271 GCA_035576505.1 Thermoanaerobaculia bacterium
CTGCGGACGAGGTTTTATCCGCAGATTACGCAGATGAACGCAGATGGAAATCGCGGCACCTTTCATGTCAGATAGACTCGCAATCAAGTGCTCACCCTCTACTTCGCCGGCGCCATCTCCGGCGGCCGGACCGACGTGGCGCTCTACCGCCAGATCATCGAAGCCCTCGAAGCCGAAGGGCATCGCGTCCTGGCCGGCGCGGTCGCGGCGGAGCACGTCACCTCGTCCGGCGAGGTACTCGACTCGTTCGCCATCTTCGACCGCGACCTCGGCTGGATTGCCGCCGCGGACGTTCTCGTGGCCGAGGTCTCCATGCCATCGATCGGTGTCGGCTATGAGATCGCCACGGCCCGCTATGAGTACGGCATCCCGGTCATCTGCCTCTACCGCCCCGCCCACACCGCCCGCTGTACCGCGATGGTCTCCGGCGACCGCGGCATCGAGCTGATCGAGTACTCCGAGCCTGCCGATTTGCTCCCGCGCCTCCACGCCGCTCTGGCGAAATACACCGCCACCCCCCTCGGTTTGCCCCCACGTTGACGGCGCGGACGCCCTTTGCTATCGTCCCCCGCCCGCCGCGCCAAGTACTCCGGCATAGCTCAGTTGGTAGAGCAACGGACTGTTAATCCGTGGGTCGTAGGTTCGAGTCCTACTGCCGGAGCCAATTGGAATCAGACACTTACGCGAAACCGACGGCGTCACGAAACCGCTTGTACCCCTCAACGCACCCCTTTGAGGGATGCCCATGGATGATCGTGAACGGATTACCGCCTTCTATTCTCGCTTTGGGCTCTCCGTTGACGTCGCCGCCGAGACGAATCGCTTCAGGACTCGCCTGCACTCCGTGTGGATCGACTTCATCAGGACGCCAGCCGGTCAAATTGTTCGCGATCGCATCGAAAGCGAGTTTGCGATGTTCAACGGGTCCACCTTCCGGCAACCTTCAGGGTACGTGTACGGAGATCGCGGTGAGACGGTAAGTACCTGGCTTGAAGAGAGCGTTCCGCACGACGAGTTGATGCGTAGATTCCATGCGCTCCTTTCCGCAATCTCGGCTGTGCCGGAGAGGGCTACCCTGGGCCTCGTCGCCGACTTCTCTCGGGCTATCAACCTGAGTCCTGGCATCAACCTGCGAATCGAAAAAATAGGCGAAACGTACGAGCTTCTGCCTGCGGGCGCGTCGCTGATGGACGACGGAGCCGTCATTCCCGCGCTTGAGTGGCTGCACGCATACCCAGGCGTTCGCGCGGAGTTTGGAACTGCGTTGAAAATACTGGCACACCGCGACGTTGATGCTTACCGTCAGGCTCAGGATTCCCTCCGCAAGGCGCTCGAGGATCTCCTCAAACAACTCCTGGACAACAACGAACCGGTCGAAGAGCAAAAGCGCCCGCTGAAGGAGTGGTTGGCGACGAAGCGTGTGCACGAGGAGCTTCGAAATACGATCGTCGGAGTCATGGATCGGGTTTTCAAGCACTATCAAAACGCATCAATCAAACACTCCAACGACGGAGGTGGTGGTAGTCAGCAGGGTTGGGCAACATTCGAAGTCGAATACCTCGTCTATCAGTTCGCGACACTCGTGCGAGTCCTGATTGAGGCTTCGCAGAGACCTAACGCACCCAAGGAGTAAGACACTCCTATGCGGAACGCGGCGCGGCGTTACCTCTCCACAAGCCGTAGGATCGCGTTCAGCGCGTCGCAGATAGGCTGAGACGAGGCCGCAATAGGTGCGTTGGTATCAGTCAGTCATTCTCGTTCCAATAAACGCGAGCGATGGCTTCGTCTTTCCCTGACTCCTGAGTCACGACAAAAGAGGCCCGTGACAGATTGCCGACGCCTTTAACGGTTGTGACTCCAACGTGCCCCAAAGTGGACCGAGATGCCGGCAGACGCTCCTCGAACCCGATCAGCGACGCGGTGACGATCAGCTTTTCGACTTCGTGCGCCACATCGGAACTAAGGAACCGCACATCTCGACAGGGGAGTTCAAAAGTTGCTTCGAAGGATTCGCCTGGCATGACCCTTTGGCCGTTGCGAGATCGGTTGAACTCCTCAAGAATCTGATCAATGACCATGTGCACGAAATCTCTAGGATCGACTTCCTCCTCATCCACCGTCACGCGTTCTGGCTGCGGGTACCGCCACGGCGGACGTGCGATAGTCACGACCTGCATTGGGCCATTCACTTTGAAGCCATACGCCCGGAAGTTGATGCGCGCCAGCTGTTCGGGCCAGTCTGTTTCCAATCCTTCGCGGAGAGTTTTGGTCTCGATTCCAAGCGCTGAGGCCTTTAATGCTGCATCCGCTGAGAATCCAGACCTCGCAACGGCGATCACTTTATCGATCCCAAGATTCCTGTACTTACCCTCGAGTTGGTCGATCCACGTGAGGTCAGCTGGGCGAGCGTGATCCCGACATTCCACTGCGATACGGACACTCTCACTTGCGACATGGGCCTCGATGAGTACATCGACCTCACGTGTGCCGCTGGTACCGGGCTCGGCAAGCAACACGCTCTCCGTGACTCTCGCTGACTCGCCAGCGAGTTGCTGGTAGATCCTCCTGATCAGACGCTGAAAGTCGTTGCTCCGCTTTGGCACAAGTGGGAGTGTGCGTTGGGCAGATCGCTGCTGTCAAAGTGCGTGGGGTTAGTTAGCATCAGTCCGCCCTCGGAACGAGGTGCAGCACTCCTCGGCAAAACGGCCCGGTGGGTTCGGGATCACCAGCACGAGCTCCCGCGTGTAGAGCTGCCTGGACGGACGATGCGCTTCTAGGCGAAGCGTCTGGAGTCGATGATCAAGCGAAGGATTTGCTGAGGTGCGCATCGACTCAAGAAAGCAAACCACTCCTTTTCCGCATGGACGGCACCGCGCATTGCGGCGTGATCCTGAGGCGCGGGTGTCTACGTCTCCAGCTTCGGTTTCCGCGTCGTTCCCAGGGCGCCGCCCGCCTGCTCTGCCAGATCAGCGCCGCCCACACCCGCGAGCATCTCGACCGGCCCATCGAGGCGATCGTGGAGGTGGGGAGGAAGTTCGAGGTGGTTGGGTAGAAGGGAATCGAGACGGCCCGGTCGTCGTCATCGTTGCGAGTTTTGTCCTCGGCGGTGGGGTCGCGGACGCCATCGATGAGGAGCTTTTCCTCAACCGTGAGGTCGCGGACATCATCGGTGAGGAGCGTTTTCTCGCCCGTGAGGTCGCGGAGCCCGTTGATGAGGACATTTTCGTCAACGTTGAGGTCGCGGACCGTATGAATGGACAAAACTTGTCAATTGATACGGTCGCGGACCGCATTGATTGACAAATTTTGCCCGTTCATGCGGTCCCGGACCGTATCGTTGCGGTCGCGGACCGTATCGTTGCGGTCGCCGACCTCATTGACGACAGATTTTTGTTAACGCGGCTGCCCGGTCGGTAGTGGTCAAACTAGACCACTACCCTCCAATACCAAGCATGCTTGCTTCTAAACCGAGCATGCATGCTTCAGAGCCCAGCTTGCGCGTTCCCGAAGCAGACACGGCAGCAGACCAGGCTGACGCAACCGAAGATCATTCGGGCTCGCCTGCGCTTCGCGGGGCCTGTTCCGGCCGTTTCGCTACCGGTTCGGCACAGCCCATGGCCTTCGGTGGGAACGTACGGGTGCCTGCTCACCTTACAACCAGCCGTAACCCCGTGAGCGCTCAGCCCGTCTTCCGTTTATCAGGCGTTTCTCTATCGCGTGCTACCATCGCCGGTCGGTCCTAATAAGTTGTATTTGGGAGAGTCCATGCATTTCATTCTTCGCCTTCGCGTCGCCGCCTTCGCGGCGGTTGTTGCACTTTGCGTCAGTCCGCTCTTCGCCTCCGATCCGTGGGATGCGCCGGCGTTTTCATCCGACCCGAAAGAGCTCGTGTCGGCGGCGGGGAAGGTTTCGGCCGGCGACGCCGGGTTCGTCGTGCTGCTCGACGAGGCGAACTACTCGTTCGAAGCGGACGGAAAGTCGCACACGACGCAAAGGCACATCTTCCGCGTGGTCGACGACTCGGCTGTGGACGGGCTGGGCACGATCGAGGTGCCGTGGGCGCCGTGGTACAACGACCGGCCGACCGTGGCGGCGCGCGTGGTGTCGAAAGACGGCACGGTGCACATGCTCGACTCCAAGGCCATCATCGAGGCGCCGGCGCGCGAGGATCTCGACATCTTCAGCGACAACCGCGTCCTCCGCGCGCCGCTCCCGGGCGTCGCCGTCGGCTCCGTCATCGAATACGTCATCGAGTTCAACGGCAACAATCC
>DATLWH010000921.1:0-2595 GCA_035576505.1 Thermoanaerobaculia bacterium
CGCGCAAGCAGCTCTTCTTCACCAACGGGCATCGGCCGGCCACCGAGCAGCGCGTGGCCCTCGGCGCGACGGCGGACGGAAAACTGACCGCGATCATTCACGAAGGCGTGAGCCAGGGGAACACCGCCTCCGAATACAACGAGCGATTCACCAGACCGACCAGGACGATCTACGCCTGTCCGAACATCCGCGCCTCCAACAAAGTGGTCGACCTCAACCTCTCCACCCCGACCTACATGCGTGCCCCGGGCGAGTGCGTCGGCATGTTCGCCATCGAGTCGGCCATGGACGAGCTGGCCGTGGCGCTGAAGATGGATCCCATCGCACTGCGGCTGGCGAACTACGCCGAAGACGATCCGCTCGAGCACAAGCCGTGGTCGAGCAAGTCGCTGCGCGAGTGCTACCGGCAGGCCGCCGAGCGCTTCGGCTGGCCGCGGCGGACGCCCGAGCCGCGCTCGATGCGCGACGGGCGGATGCTGATCGGCATGGGCATGGCCAGCGCGACCTACCCCTCGCACCGCGCGCCGGCCTCTGCGCGCGCCCGGGTCGACGCGGGAGGGAACGTCGTCGTCTCCTGCGGCACGCACGAGATGGGGATGGGAACGGCCACGGTGATGCAACAGCTCGCCGCGGAAACACTCGGCATCCCCTTCATCCGCGTCCGCTTCGAATACGGGGACACGACGTTGCCGATGGCGCCGATCTCCGCCGGATCGATGACCGTCTCGACCGTCGGTTCCGCCGTCTACGGCGTGGCCAGCGAGTTGAAGCGCAAGCTCGTCGAGCTCAACGGCGGCAGCGAGCTCGCGGGGGATGACAGCTACGCCAATCTGCTGCACCGCAACAACCTGACCACGGTCGAGGCACAAATCGACGCCAGGCCTGATCCGGAAGAGTCGAAGTACGCGACGCATGCGTTCGGCACCCAGTTCGCGGAGGTGGCCGTCGATCCGGATCTGGGCATCGTTCGGTTGCGACGCATCGTCAGCGCCTTCGGCGGCGGACGGATCCTCAACGCCAAAACGGCGCGCAGCCAGTTCTACGGCGGGATCATCCAGGGGATCGGCTGCGCTCTGCTCGAAGAGACGCGCCTCGACGATCGGATCGGATCGTTCACCAACGTCAACCTCGGCGAATACCTGCTGCCGGTCAATGCCGACGTCCCGCCGATCGAGATCATCATGGTCGAAGAGACCGACGCGCACGTGAACCCCATCGGAGCCAAGGGCATCGGCGAGATCGCCATCATCGGCGTGGCCCCCGCCATCGCCAACGCGGTCTATCACGCCACAGGAAGGCGGATTCGCGATCTGCCGATCACGATCGATAAACTGCTGTGATCCATGTGGCAGGAACCGTTTCATGACCGCGCCCAGGCTGGTCAGCTTCTCGGCCGCGCCGTGGGCGAGCGCCTTCGCGACCGCTCGAACCTGATCGTGCTCGCTCTTCCGCGCGGCGGTGTTCCCGTCGGCTACGAGGTGGCGCGCGCGCTTCGCGTACCGCTCGATGTCTTCATCGTCCGCAAGCTCGGCGTGCCGGGCCATGAAGAGCTGGCCATGGGGGCGATCGCCAGCGGCGGTGTCCGCGTCATCAACGATGACGTTCTCCGCCACCTTCCGCTCTCGAAGAACGCCATCGAAGCAGTCTCCGCGCGCGAACAGGTCGAACTGGGACGGCGGGAGCGGCTCTACCGCGGATCGAAGCCGCCGCTAGACGTCAGCGGCAGGACGGTCGTCGTCGTCGACGACGGACTGGCCACCGGCTCGACCATGCGCGCCGCCGTCCGCGCTCTCCGGCAGATGCGCGCCGAAACCATCGTCGTGGCCGTCCCCGTCGCCGCGCGCGAGGCCTGCGAAGCGTTGCGGCGCGAGGTGGACGACATCGTCTGCCTGCGCATGCCCGAACCGTTCGAAGCGGTCGGCCTCTGGTATCAGGACTTCACCCAGACGACCGACGAAGAGGTCCACGCGCTGCTCGCAGGCGGATCGGAAGGGTAAGGGAGTGGGGAGTGGGGAGTGGCGTGTGGTTCCGATGGAAGAGACATGTAGCTGACCGTCGCAAGAGCTGATCTTCAAAAAGAGCTGCAGCTCTGCCAGGGAGTGGGGTGCGAGCAAAGTAGGGCAGTTACTCCTCATCATTGCGCCAGATCCCACTCCTGAGTACCGCCAGTAGCACGAGGAGAAGGACGAGCAGGCAAGAACAACGTCAAGCCGCGGAGCGGCGATATCTACGTAGCCCACGGCGTGAGCCGACGGCGTGAGCAGTGGGCTTTGATTCGAACGGTATCCAGCCGCGGAGCGGCGACATCTCGATTCGATCGTCCGTATTCACGCAACGACGGCGAATCGCGATGGCGAGATTCGAACTGTCGCCGCTCCGCGGCTGTTCTGGGCTGGACCTTTCTCCCACAGCTCACGCTGTGGGCTACGTAGATTCCGCCGCTCCGCGGCTTCGAGCGTCGCGCCAGGTCGAAGTGGATCGTCGCGCGCGAGAATATCCATCGTGAGCGGCCACCAACTTCCGAGGAGACGTACGACACCCGGACACCCGGACTCCCGACCCCCGACCCCCACCCCCGACTCCCGACCCCCGACT
>DATLWH010000922.1:0-2810 GCA_035576505.1 Thermoanaerobaculia bacterium
ATGTTGAGACCGGCGCGCGGCGACCATGCCGAGGCGCTGTGAAGCCGCGACGGCGCTCCGGCGGCGCCGCTGAAGTCGTCGCGGATGTCGTCGCGGCGCAGGCCGGCGCTGAGGCGGCATCGCGCGCAGAGGTTCCACCCGCCCGTGACGAACAGCCCCACCCGATCGCGCCTGCCATCCTCGGATGCCGCTAAGCCGAGCGTCTGCCCCGACGCGCCCACCGACGAGTAGCGCCCGGAAAGCGATGCGCGCTCCAGGTCGGCGCCGGCGCGCAGCGTCCCGCCTGCGACTTCCCGAGAGGCCTCGAACGTCGCGCCGCCCGCGCGCGTCGTGAGATCGCGCAAGGCGCTGGTGCCGAAGCCCGGCGCCAGCAATAGCGTGCGCAGATTCTGGCCGCTGCGGTCGATGCCGTAGACCGTCGCGTGTAGCGGCACCGCCCCGAAGGACTCGTACGAGACGGAAACGCGGCCGCGATCCGTCTGATCGCGATCGAAGCGGAACAGCGCATTCGACTGCTGGCGATCGGCATCGATCTCCGCGATCGTCAGCGCTCCCGGGTCGCGCCGGTCTTTCCTGTGGCTGGAGGCGTCGAAACGCCAGCGGGAGTGATCGCCGAAGCGGATCAGCGAGAGCTGGGCGTCGCGATCGCTCGCCTCCGCGTGGTCGCGGAATCCGCCTGTGTCCGCGCTGCCGGCGCGGAGGTCGATGCGCGTCGTACCGATGTCGGCGATGTAGCTGGCCGCGGCCTCCCGCGTCGAGAAACTGCCGCCGTTCGCATCGAGCTCACCGCGTCCCTCATCCTTTGCGGATTGACGCGTGGAGAGCTGCACGACGCCGCCGAGCGCCGTGTCGCCGTACAGCGACGACCCCGGACCGTGCAGCACCTCGATGCGCTCGATGTCGGCGGTCCGGAAGCTGCGCCAGTCGACGTTCCCCGACTCCGCGTCGCCGACCGGAACGCCGTCGACGATCAGCTTCATATACTCGACCTCGCCGCCGCCGAAGAAGCCGCGCGAGGTCACCATCGGCAGCCCGCTCGCGCCGCTGTCGAACATCATCGTCACCCCAGGCACGAATGAGAGGACCTCGGACAGTGACTCCGCCGGCAGCCGATCGATGTCCTTGCGCGTCAGCACCGTCACCGCCGCCGAGGCCTGATCGCGCGGCTGCTCCTCACGCGCCGCCGTCACGACGACCTCCTGCTTGATCACCGTTTGCGGCTTCGCCTGCGGAGGCTCATCGCCAGCCGCCGCCAGGGCGGCCATGAGTAGAAGTCCGATCATCATCTTTATGGGAGGGATGCCGAAGCTCCAAATCCCTACCTCAATATGAAGACGGTGGAAGGGGCGGCGGCGTGAGCGAGGGCGGTGGGGGTGCCAGGTTGCTGGGTTGCGGAGTGTCGCGGTCTCGCGGTCTCGCGGCGGGAACGTAGGTCGGACTCTCCAGTCCGACCGGTTCTCGCGCGGGGGTTAGTCCACCCAGCAAACGAAGAGCACCTACCCATCCTCAGGAAGGATGCGGAAGCTTCGTCGTCCCGAGTGCCGGAGAGCGCGGAAATGGCGGTGGTTGAGGGTCAGGACGTCCCGGCACTCGTAACGAGCGGCGAGAACTGCGATCGACGCGTCGGCGAGGCCGACCGCGAGATCGCGGTACTTTGCGATGATCTCCCGGGCCTGCTCCACGTCGGTCTGCTCAAAAGGCGCGAGCTCGTAGACACCGCGCGCCACTTCGTCGAGGAAAAGGAGTTCCGCGTCGAGGCCGCCAAACTTCTGGATCAGATAGTCCGTTTCCGCGAGAACAAACGGGGAAAGGATGCGAGGCGGCTCCGCCTCGAGCAACGCAGCGGCACACGCGGCGTGAAAGCGCTGGTCCGCGAAAAGCGCGGCGAGCAGGCCGCTGGCATCGAGCAGGATCACTCGCCGAAGCCGTCCAGCAGCTCGCCAGCGCGCTCGGCCACAGAAGGATCACCCAGGCTCATCCCCGGCAAGGGGATTCGAGGGTCCGGCGCTCTTTGAACGGCTACAGCCACCGCAATGGCGTCGCGGATGACATCAGCCTCTGAACGTCCGGCGGCCCTGGCCGCGATTTCGACCCGCTCTTTCAGCTCATCGGGAAGGTAGAGCGTCGTCTTCCTCATACCATACAACATACCATACGTTGCGGCCGCGTTGCCGGGTTCGAGGAACTGATCCACAAGTTCAACGAGGAGAACAAAGTCCATGAATCCGCCACACCGGCGGTAGGAAAAAACAGCCGCAGGACACTCCTCTACAGTAAGGAGGCTTTATGGCTACAGGCAAAGGTACGCGCGGTCCTCGCGGCGCAAGCGCCAGCAACGTCAGTGGAAAAGGCGAATTCCGGTCGTCGCCACAGGTTCACACCGGGTTGATCAGTGGCAAGACGTTCGGCATCAAAGCCGTTCAGTACGCGGATGTTGAGGGCCAGGCCATTTTCGAAGGCGACATCATCCTCGGCACGATGGAACAGATGGACGCGCAGACTCAACAACTGCGTGCCGTCAGCTCTGGAGCGGTGGCCTCGGGCGTGATCATCACCGGCGCCCAATTCCGCTGGAAAGATTGCAAAGTTCCTTACGACATCGATCCCAATCTCCCGAATCAGGCGCGCGTCACCGACGCCATCGCGCACTGGGAGGCGAACACGTCCTTCCGCTTCACCCTGCGCACCCCGGCCAACGCGGCGCAGTTCCCCGACTGGGTAACCTTCCAACCGTCGAACGGATGCTCCTCATCGGTCGGTAAGCAAGGAGGTCAGCAGTTCGTGAACCTCGGTAACACTTGCTCGAAGGG
>DATLWH010000923.1:0-5511 GCA_035576505.1 Thermoanaerobaculia bacterium
AGTACCGGCCGGAAGTTGAGTGGGAATGGTGCGCTCGAGTCGTGAATGCTCCGATCGAAGTGATCGAACAGAATGACGGCTCGTTCAGAATGTGGGGGTACATCGAGGAAGCGGGAAAATATCTGCGTGTCATCACGTTGGAAGATCGCGAGACCATCGAGAACGCATTCCTCGACCGCGGCTACGCACGGAGGCGACGATGAAGTATTTCTATGACGATGAACACGACTCGCTCTTCATCAATCTTCGCGATGGGGAGTATGACGAGTCGGAAGAGATCTACGATGGATTCGTCATCGATTTCGACAAATCCGGCCGACCGCTCAACATCGACATCTACCACGACGCTTCGAAATTCGTCGATATCCCCCGGCTCATGCAAAGCATGGCGCCGCAGGATGTCGAGCGCGAGGCAGCGATCAGGAAAGCCCGTTGATTAACGCCTCGTAAACCTCTGCAGCGTCGCTCTCGCCTCCCCCACTCCCAGCGCGATGGCCGCGCCGAAGTAGACCACTCCAAACGCTCCCGCCACGAGGATGGCTTCGCTGATGTGCCTGAGCGGAAGGTGCGTCACGATGTGCGGCGCGATGAAGAGGTGGCAGGCGATCCCTGCGACGGCGGCGACGAGTCCCGAGATCCAGAGGCGTCCGAGAAACGACGGCGCGAGCTTGACCGAGCCAATGCGGCGCGCCAGCGCACGGCGGAGCATCGCGAACTCGATCCACCCCGCCATCCCCGCCGAGGCCGTGAGGCCGATCACTCCCAGCAACGACCGCCCCTCGGGAAGGTTGGGTACCGGCATGTGCAGCAGCACGATCAGATCGATGATGTACGGCCGCAACGGAAACGCGAACAGCAGCCCCAGCACCGCCGTGAGCGTCACGCGAAGCATCGCGAAACGCAGCGGTGTCTTCGGATCGCGTAAGGCGTAGAACGCTGACGAGTAGAGCCGTCCCAGCGTCACAGCCAGCAGGCCGAACGTCGAACCGATCAGGATGTACCAGACGTAGAGCGAGTCGTCATTGCGAAACTCGCCCGACTGGAACAGCGCCGCCACGAGCACACGGCCGATGAAGATGAAGGCGACGACGGTCGGCACGACGAAGAAGGAGATCTGGCGCAACCCGCGCTCCAGACGTTTGCGCAGCGCCGCGTTGATCTCGTCATCGGTGCCAACCGCGCCGGACATCTGCGGCAGCTCCGCGGCCGCCACCGACATGCCGAAAAGGCTGATCGGCAGGAAGTAGATCGTTTGCGCGTAGGAGAGGCCGGCTACGGCCGCGGTGCCGAGGTAGCTGGCGATGACCTGATCGATGTAGCCGCTGAGTTGCACGACCCCGCGGCTGATGACCACCGGAACGAAACTCCGGATCACGTCGCGCACGTGAGGGATTGCCGTTTGCAGCGACAGCCTGATCCGCGGCGCGTACTTGAGGACGAATGGGACCTGGATACCGACCTGCAGCGCGCAGCCGAGCACCGTGCCCCACGAGAGCGCGATGACCAGGCCGCTCTGCGAGGTGCGGCTGCCGAAGAAAACCAGCGTTGCGATCATGGCCGCGTTCCAGACGACCGGCGCGACGTAGGAGACGAAGAACTTGTGATGGCTGTTCAGCACGCCGAGGCACCACGCTGAGAAGACGAGGAGCCCCGTGGCAGGAAACAGGATCTGCACGACGTGGATCGTCAGCAGACGCACGTCGCCATGGAAACCGGGGGCGATGAGATCGATGATCCAGGGAGTGATGAACACGCAGATCGTCACGATGACCATGACGATCACGCCGAGGAGCGACAGAATCACGCCGGCGACGCGGCCGGCCATCTCCTCGTCATCCTCGGCGAGGAGACGCGCGTAGACGGGGATGAACGACGCGGAGAGGACACCTTCGCCGAAAAGGTTCTGCAGGAAGTTCGGTATCTTGAGGCCGGCGTTGTACGCGCCCGCGGCGGCGGAATTGCCGAGGTAGTGGGCGAAGACGCGCACGCGAATCAGCCCCGCGATGCGGCTGAGGAGGATTCCCGCGGCGACGAGAACAGCGAAACCGGCGGCTCGCGGTTTTGCCTTCGCGGGAACTTCGGGCGGTGTAGCGTCGATGCTCATCTCTGACGGGCGGGTAGCCTACTGCGGAATTCGCGCCGGAACGGCGCGGTACCATACCGCGACTCATGGAGAATCATTCACCGATCCGCATTGCGGGCGCGGGACCTTCCGGTCTCGCCGCCGCCATCATCCTGGCCCGCTCCGGCCGGGCGGTCGAGGTTCACGAGGCCAAAGGCGACGTCGGCACACGCTTCATCGGCGACCTGCAGATCATCGAAGGATCGTCGGAGGCCGAGCCTGTGCCCGACTTCCTGGACCGCCTCGGAATCGAGCGCAACTTTTACTTTCGCGCCGCGAACTGGGCAACGTTTTATGACCATCGAGGCGTGGGACGCGTGATCCGCAGCATGGAGCCCTACGGCTGGTTCATCCACCGCGGCGCCGAGGAGGGAACGCTCGACCGCGGTCTTCTCGCCCAGGCGCAGAAGGCAGGAGCGAGGGTTCTCTTCAACAGCCGCCTGACCCCCGACCAGGCCGACATCGTCGCGACAGGACCGGCCTCGCCGGACGGGCTGGCGAAGGAGATGACCTGGAAGATAGGGAGTCGGGAGTCGGGAGTCGGGGGTCGGAGCACCGCTGCGCTCCATGACAGATCCGACTCCTTGGCAGGCCTTGCCGCGAATCGTGACCCATTCGTTCGGAGCGATGACGCTTCAGGAGGAAGCTCCGACCCCCGACCCGCGACCCCCGACCCCCTCGAAATAATCGACGTCTACTTCAATCACAAGCTCTCTCCAGGCGGCTACTCCTACCTGTTCATCCTCGACGGCGTGGTCACGTTCGGGTGCGCGATCGTGGCCGACTTCAAGCAGATCGATTCGTATTTCGATCATTCGCTGGCGGCCGCGCGGCAATTGCATCCGTTCGACGTGCCGTCCGATGCGCGCACCGGCTACTCGTACATGAACTTCCATCTGAAGCGTGCCGCCACGGCGAACGGCACACGCTTCGTCGGCGAGGCCGCGGGGTTTCAGGACTATCTCTTCGGCCTGGGCATCCGCTACGCGCTCACGAGCGGCTCGCTGGCCGCGCGCAGCATCCTCGAGGATCGCGACTTCGACGAGTTGTGGAAGAGCCAGTTGCAGGCCAAGCAGGAGACGAGCCTCGTCAACCGCTTTCTGTACGAGAGCGGCGGCAACTTCGGCCTCTCGATGTTCGTGCGGCAGGCGGCCCGAGCTAAAGACTTTCATCGCTATCTGAGCGGATGGCACCGCAGCCGCTGGTGGAAGTCGCTCCTCTCGCCGCTTATCCGCCGGGTCTGGAAGCATGACGGCCGTTGTCTTCACAAGCCCGGCCTGCACTGGTGCCGCTCGCGAGACACCGAGATGAAAGTACCGCCGCTGGGGCCAGTCGAGGCGCAATGACTTCGGAAGCGATGCCACTGCCGGTCTCGCCGACCGTCGATGAGGCGTACGCCTTCTGCCGGGATATCGCCCACCGTTACGGCGCGAACTTCTCGGTCGGGTTTCGCTTTCTCCCGCCGGTCAAGCGGCGGGCCGTCTATGCCGCTTACGCCTGGTGCCGCTGGGCGGACGACATCGCCGATGAACCGAGCGACTCCTCCTCATCCGTGCTCGATCGGCTTGCGACGTGGCAGCGCGAGCTGGACGCCACGTATGACGGCCAACCCTCCCACCCGATCACGCTGGCGCTGGCCGACGCGCTGGACCATTTCGCCATCCCGAAGAGCGCCTTCGTGGCGTTGATCGACGGTTGCCGGCAGGATATGGTGAAGACGCGTTACGAGACGTTCGATGAGTTGCTGCGGTATTGCGAGCTGGTGGCATCCTCGATCTCCGACATCTCGCTCGCCATCTACGGTTACCGCACTCCCGCCGCGATCGACTACGGCCGCAACCTGGCCACGGCACTGCAATTGACGAACGTCACGCGCGACGTGGCCGACGATCTCGATCGCGACCGAGTCTACCTGCCGCAGGAGGAGCTGCGGCGGTTCGGAGTCACCGAGCACGATCTTTTCGCACGCGATGAAAGCCAGGCCATGCGGCGGCTGATCGAGTTCCAGATCGAGCGCGCCGCGGGCTACTTCCTCGCTGCCGAGCCTCTCATCGGTGAGCTGTCGTTCGACGCCCGTTTCCCGACCGTCCTGATGGGAGGGGTCTACGCCACCGTGCTGGCCAGGCTGCGGCGCGACCCGCTGATCGTGCTCCGGAAGCGGCTGTCGCTCAGCCGTGTTCAGAAGATGATGGTAGTGGCACGGCGGCTCATCCGACCTCGCTTCGCCTGAAACCTGCGACGATCAGACTTCGTCGTATGAACGACATGTCGCGCGCACTGACAACGATTCTGATTCTCCTCGCCTCGGCGGCTTCCAACGCCGCCGACTCCCCTCCGCCGAGCGTGAGCGTGCTCGTGCCGATCGTCGGAAGCGTTGTGGGAATCAACAACGTTCACTGGAAGACCGACATCGATCTCTACAACGACGGGCAGTCGGAGGCGAACGTCATGTTGTCGCTGCCGACCGCTCCCGATCAGCCGTTCATCTTCGTCACGATCGCTCCGGGCTCGGGCCAGCACTTCAGCGACATCGTGGCATCGACCTTCGGGATGGATGCGACTCTCTCCCCGCTCAAGATCACCACGATCGAGAGCTCCCGCTCCGTGCGCGTCGCCGCAAACGTCTACGGCGTGCGCGATACGGACGTCTCCCTCCCCGAGCCGATCGCCCTGACGAGCGGCATCACGTACTCTCCGCTGCGCGCACTGAACGGCCTCTCTTTCAGCGATACCTTCCGCACGAACGTCGGCCTGGCAAACCTCGGCGATCACGACGCTTTCTTCACCCTGGCACTGCAGCGCATCCCCGGCCGGAACGTCGCCGTAACGAGGCTCAAAGTGGCAGCCACCACGCTCGTCCAGACCTCCGTGCAGTCGCTCTTTCCGATGATCACGATGGGAGACGACTTTGCCGTGATCGTGGAGACGAGCGCGCCCGACACCTACATCTACGCCTCCGTGGTCGCCAACGACACGAACCAGATGCATTTCATCCAGCCGGCATTCAGCGCTCCGCCGTCGCAAGAGGCGTTGAACCAGTAGCGGGGAGTCGGGGGTCGGGGGTCGGAGGTAACGGCTCTCCTTGATTACCGTGCTCCTCCTCTCCGACCCCCGACCCCCGACTCCCGACCCCCCGTTCAGCAAACTGGAGATCCCGGCTCCGCTTCTTGTATTCTTCGCCTTCCATGGACGAGCCCGAATACCTCATCTGTCTTCAGTGTGAAACGCCGACCTACCAGTTCGAGTACCACAACGGGAAGCTCGCCACGGTGGTCTGCAATACCTGCGGCGCGGATGATGTCTCCGATTTCATGACCGAGGCCGAACTCGAAGAACAGTCGGGCGGATGAAGACGCCGGTCATCATCGGCATTGCCGGCGGCACGGGGT
>DATLWH010000924.1:0-3234 GCA_035576505.1 Thermoanaerobaculia bacterium
GTGGTTCCGGTGCCGGACGCAGGCGTGGTTCCGGTGCCGGTCGAGGGGGTGGTTCCGGTGCCGGACGTGGTTCCGGTGCCGGTGGTTCCGGTGCCGGACGCAGGCGTGGTTCCGGTGCCGGTCGAGGGGGCTGTAGCTGCCACAGTGAATGTTGGCGCCTGTGTGTAGTTCGTCCCCACGCTTGTGATCGTCACGGATGCGATCTTGCCCGAAGCATCAGCCGTTGCAGTGCCCGTCATCCCAGTGCCGTCTCCGCCAACGAAGGTCACGGCATTCGTCGAATTTGCGGCAAATCCTGAGCCGGCGATCACTACGGTGGCCTTTGCCGTCGTCGCAATGAACGGCTGAAATGGCGCAAGCTCTTTCGGATACTTGAATGTGACGTAGATCGGATCGCCGGTATTGCCCGCTTCCGGATCGCTGCTGCTTCCCTGTTTGAAACCGACGGCCTTGATGAAATTGACGGTGCTGAGCGCCGCCTCCGCCTGCGCCTCGATCACGGCGCGCAGCGGACTGCCAATCATGTTGGAGAAATTGATCGATGAGAGTTCCTGCCCTGGGTTTGCCATTGAAAAGCCTCCTTCTTGCATTGCAGTAGTGCAGCACGACGGTAGTTCGTTACATCAGGAAGTCTCGCCCTTGCCAGAACAAAAGCGCCGCGCGGCGTCCACGGTGCGGTGCGCGTGCAATCGATGCTTTACACGCGCACCGGGAGCTGGGTTCGTTGATTACCGAAGGCAGCAGCCGTTGAGTATGAGCGTGGCACTGATGACCGCGGTGTCGTCCTCGACAAAGAAGCTCACGCGGCCGGTGCTCAGAACGGCGACGGGGATGTTGTTGAACGTCACGGTCGTGACGGCGCCTGCGACACAGCCCGCCGGCTGGGGCCAGACTCTCTTTGAAAACCCCGAAACCGGAGCGCCGTGTTGAACGAGCTCGATGTCGTCATTACCCGAGGTCGAGCTGTTCGCCCCACCGGTTTGCAGGCACTTGACCTTCACCTGGAGCGTTCCCTTGGTCATGAGGCAGCACTCGTTGACGGTAGTCGCCGGGAAATGAAACGTATGACCGAAGGATTTGTTGACCGCCGTTTGGTTCCACTGGGACCCTGTGACCGCCGCGGTAAGCGTGGGCGCGAAATCCAGAGGATCGGGGGCCGGAGGCGTCGGTGGCCTGGACGGACCGTTGAGCGTCAGACTCACCGGATGGGGACACGGCACCGGCGGACCTGCAACGAGGTTCTGGGCGACGGCGGAACCGGCCACCAGTAGAGAGGCGAGCACGATGCTCGCGGTGAGAGAGTTCTTCAAATTCATCGTTTTCATGACATCTCCTTTCTGAGATGGCCCCCGTAGACGGACGCGCTTTTCACATTCCGGGGTGTACTTAAGGCGGCTGGCGACACTCCTTCCTATAGAGAGAAGAGAGTGGCCGGTCGGGAAGCTCACGAGTTGCTGACATCGAACCTCGCCGTCATCGAGAGGGCGGTGAGCTTTGCCTCGCGCCGCTACCGGCTCGATCCGAACGACGCCGAGGAGTTTGCGTCGGTCGTTCATTTGAAGTTCGTCGAAAACGACTATGCCATCCTCCGCGCGTTCGAGGCCCGGAGCAGCTTTGCCACCTACATCAGCATCGTCATCCAGCGGCTGGCGCTCGACTACTGCATCCACGTGTGGGGGAAGTGGCACGCCTCCGCCGAGGCGAAGCGGCTCGGATCGCTGGCCATCGAGCTCGAGCAGCTCCTTCATCGCGATGGACGGACGGTCGATGAAGCGCTGGTGATCCTCGCACCGAAGCACGACGGCGTCACGCGCGAGTCGTTGCAGCGAATCGCCGGGCGTCTCCCCGAGCGTGTGCCGCGGCATCGCGACGTCGGGATCGAGAAGGCCGAGTCCGTCGCAGTCACGCGTCCGTCCGACGTCGAAGAGCCGCTTTTCGCCAACGACCGCCGCCGCGCCTCCGAGTCGTTGTCGGCGATCATGTCGGCCGTCATCGCCCGGCTTCCCGAGGATGAGCGCCTGATCCTGCAGTTGCGCTTCGAAGGGGGCATGACGGTTCCGCAGATCGCCCGCTCGCTCGGACTCGACCAGAGGGTCACGTACCGGCGCATCGAACGGCGCATGCGCGACATCCGCACGGAGCTGGAGCGCTCCGGCATCGCCTGGCGCGACGTGCTCGATCTGATCGGCCGCGATGAGGTCCTGCTTCAATTCGACCTCGGAAAACAAAAACCGCGTCCGTCCATAGGCGCCGATGAGAAGGCGCCGGCAAACACGGAGGGCTCGCAATGAACGACGTGAGGCCGCGCCATCCCGAGGCACAGATCATGGCCGCCTTTGTTGATGGGACGCTTTCGCCGGACGAACTTGCCGCCGTGGCCGGGCACCTGAAAGGTTGCGGCGAGTGCCGCACGGTGGTCAGCGTGACGGCGCGGTTCGAGCGCGAAGAGGTGCGCCATGCGCCGGCGCGCGCGAGCCGCTGGTGGCTGCTGGCAGCGGCGGCGGTTCTCGTGGCGGTGGCCATCGTTCCACTCCTTCGTTGGAATGGGACGCGTAACAACTCGCCGATCGCGCGCCTCATCGAAGCCGCCCCTCGGCAGCACCGCTTCGTCGAAGCGCGGCTCTCAGGCTTCCCATGGGCGCAGTTGCAGGCACCTCCGCGCGGCGAGGCCATCCCCGATCCGGCCGATTTGAAGATGACCGGTGCGGCGGGCGAGGTGCTGGAGAAGACGGCCGATCCGCGCCAGCCGGAGTCGCGTCACGCCCGAGGCGTGGCCTATCTGTGGATCAACCGGAGGAACGACAGCATCACCGCGCTGGAGCAGGCGGCGAACGGCTCGAATGATCCGCGCACCTGGAACGATCTGTCCGCGGCACGCTACGCGGTGGCGACGCAGGATGAACACCCGTCTCAACTGCCGCTGGCTCTGGCCGACGCCGACCATGCCCTCCGCCTCGACCCGAAGCTTCCCGAAGCGCTCTTCAACCGCGCCCTGATCCTGGAACACCTCGGCGTGCGCGATCAGGCCCGAAAGGCATGGGCGGCGTATCTCGCTGTCGACGGCGGAAGCGCCTGGGGCGTAGAGGCGAGGGCGCATTTGCGGGCGCTGGAGACGGTCTCGCGGCGCTTCGATCCGAAGATGCTGGACAGCGTACCGGCAGATCAGCTCGTGCGCGAGTTCCCGCAGGAGGCGCGAACGTGGGGAGAAGGTCCGATGCTGGCGTCGTGGGCGGA
>DATLWH010000925.1:0-16750 GCA_035576505.1 Thermoanaerobaculia bacterium
CCTTCTTCACGACGAAGGAGGAAGGGACAGGTCTGGGCCTTGCCATCTGCCACCAGATCGTCAAGCAGCACGGTGGGACGATCACGATCGAATCCGAACCGGGCAACGGAACGCGCGTCATCGTCCTCATCGCCCGCGACGAGGGTGCTTTACCCGAAGGGAACGAGCCGAGCTCCAGTTCATCCGAAAAAGAGGAGCCGCGCCATGCCGCTAGTGCTGCTGGTTGAGGATGAGCGCCTTCTTCGCTGGGCGCTGCGCACGCGGCTGCAGAACGCCGGGCACGTCGTCGATGAAGCCGGCACGCTGCAGGAGGCGGAGGAGCATCTGCGTCGCCATCGGCCACAAGTGATGCTGCTCGACGTGAATCTCCCCGACGGGAGCGGGATCGATTTCCTGGCCCAGCAGCACGAGCGGCTGACCGACAGCACCGTCATCGTGATGACCGCCGACGGCCGTGTGGAGGATGCCGTCCGGGCCATGAAACTCGGGGCGTGGGATTTCCTGTCGAAGCCGATCGATGTCGAGGAGTTGCTGCGGCTCGTCGATCAGGCCACGCTCATCCAGCGCGATCGCCACGAAGCGGAAGGCTCGCGCCGCGCGCGGGAACGGCAGGCGAGGACCACGTTCATCGCCAGCTCCCCGGCCATGCAGTTGGTGTTGCAGCTGGCCACGACCGTGGCAGCGTCGAGCGCAACGACCGTTCTGATTCAGGGCGAGACCGGCGTCGGCAAAGAAGTGGTGGCGCGCTACATCCACTCCAACTCATCGCGGTCGTCGGCGCCGCTGCAGGCGCTCAACTGCGCCGCGCTCCCGGAGCATCTCGTCGAGAGTGAGCTGTTCGGCTACGAGAAGGGGGCCTTCACGGATGCGAAATCGTCACGCAAGGGTCTCTTCGAGCTCGCCGACGGCGGGACCGTGATCCTCGACGAGATCGGCGAACTGCCGCTGTCGCTCCAGGCCAAGCTCCTTCGCTTCCTCGAGGAACGCAAGTTCCGCCGCCTGGGGGGTTCACGCGAGATCCCTGTCGACGTGCGCATTCTGGCGACGACCAACCGTAAGTTGCGAGAGGAGGCGGCGGCGGGCCGCTTCCGCGAGGATCTTTACCACCGCCTGAACGTCTTCCCGATCACCGTGCCGCCACTCCGCGAGCGGCCCGGCGACATCCTGCCGCTCGCGCTTGATTTCGCCCAGCAATTTGGCGCCGCATGCGGCAAACGCTTCGTCGATCTCGCCCCCGAGCTGAAGACGCGGCTCCTCAATCATGCCTGGACTGGCAACGTCCGTGAGCTCCGCAATCTCATGGAGCGAGCAGCCATCCTCGAGGAGCCTGGCGTGATGACCGGAGACTCCCTCCCGCTCGGCCCTCCCGAAGCCGCGGCCACCGTCTCCACTGACGAGGCGATCATCCCGCTCGAGGAGGTGGAGCTGTTGATGGTGCAACGCGCCCTCCGCGCGACGGCAGGGAATCAATCGCGCGCGGCGCGCCTGCTGCTGGTGACGCGCGATCAGCTACGCTACCGCGTGAAGCGCTATCGCGACGCCGGCAAGCTGACGGCCGATCTGGCGGGCGACGATTGATGGGGTGGGTCGAGGACTCCTCACCTTCCAGGCTGCACCACCACCCGCCCTCCCTTCATGACGAACGGCACGTGCTCGACCGCGGTGATGTCGTGGGTGGGGTCGCCGGGGACGGCGATCAGGTCGGCAAGCAGGCCTGGGGTGATGCGGCCGAAGCGATCCTGCTGGCCGAGAATCTTCGCGTCGACCGACGTGGCGGCAAGCAGCGCCTGGGCGGGGGTCATGCCGGCGCGGACCATCCACTCGAGCTCGCGGTAGTTGTCGCCGTGGGTAAAGACGCCGACGTCGCTCCCGCAGCCGATGATGACGTTGTTGGCCATGGCCAGCTTGAAAGCGCGCAGGGCGTCGTCCATGCCGGACGTGTAGGGCTTCGTGCCTCTCTTGTATCCGCTGAAGTATTCGCCATACGCCTCCTCGGCGGCGAGCGTGGGAAGGAAGGCCACGCCGTTCGCAGCCATCAGCTTGAAGACCTCGTCAGTGCCGCCATAGCCATGCTCGATCGTGTCGACGCCGGCCAGGGTGGCGCGCCGCATTCCCTCGGGTGTGGTGGCGTGCGCGGAGACGGGGCGGCCGGCGCTGTGGGACTCGCCGACGAGCGTTTTCAGCTCATCGAGTGAAAACGTCGGCGTGGCCGCGGCTCCTCCCCGCCCATAGTCGGCGTAGACCTTCACCCAGTCGGCGCCATGGCCGATCTGCTGGCGCACCGCGCGCAGGATCTCCGCGGTGCCGCTGGCTTCCTGCGCTCCTTTGGTAACCGGCTCGAATTCCGGCGCGAAATCGGCCGGCCCCGGGCCATAGCTCGCGGTGGCGACAATGGCCCTGGTGGCCACGAAGAGCCGCGGACCGGGGATGCGCCCTTCGTCGATGGCACGCCTCAGCGAGACATCAGCGAAACCAGCGCCCTCGGTGCCGAGGTCGCGCAGGGTGGTGAAGCCGGCCAGCAGAGTGTCGCGGCTGTGGAGCGTGGCCGCGATCGTCCGATACGCAAGCGGCTCGGTGAGCACCTGTTCATTCCACAGCGTCTCGTTGTACGGATGGAGGAAGAGGTGCGAATGCGCGTCGATCAGTCCAGGGAGGAGCGTCATCCCCGGGAGGTCGATCGTCGTCGTCCCCGCCGGTACGGCGACGCTGGCGGCCGGGCCGACGGCGGCAATCTTTTCGCCGGAAACGAGGACGACCCAGCCGTCGTGCGTAGCGGTGCCGGCGGCATCGAACACCCGCTGCGGACGCAGGAGGATGGTCTGCGCGGCCGGCGATGCGTGATCAGGCGCCGCGGCGAACGCCGGCGCAAGCGTGACGAGAGTGGCGAGGAACACGACGACGGCGAACGACGTCTCCCGTGGGCGCATGAAGAAACCTCCGCCGGCATTCTGACAGGGAGAGAGGGCTAGGTGTGAGACCCTCCGAGGGCGCCCTGGTCGTTCGTGTGCGAGCCGGTCGTTGCAGGTTGAGCATTCGGCCAGAAATGCCAAACCCTCTGTTTCCAGAGGGTTTGGTGATTGGCTTCGCGCCGGCCATTTGCCGGTTGGGAGATTGGCCTCCCCTTGCCTGCTACGAGACGCGCTTCATCGCCTGGTTCACATCCTTCTGATTCGGATTGATCTTCAGGGAGGCGGCGTAATTCGACTTGGCCTCGGCCTTCTTTCCCTGCTTTTCGTAAAGGCCACCGAGCCAATAGTAGGTGCGGGCGACGGACGGTTCATCGGCTGCCGGCCGGTAGGTAAGGTACTTCTTCAGCGTTTCCTCGCCGCGCAGGAAGTTGTTGGCGGCAAGCGCCGCGACGTGCCCGATCTGAAAGTACGCGGTCATATACGCGGGATCGAGTTTCAAAACCGACTCGAACTCGTCGCCGGCCGATTTGTAATTCTTCTCCGTGAGCATGAGATAGATGCCGAAGTAGTAGTGGGCGCGCGCCGACACCGGCTGCTCCTTGACCATGTCGACGTTTTCTTTGCGGGCGAGATCAGGCTTCTTTGCTGCGGCGGCAATGAGCGCGAAGGCGCGATGACCGTCGATAGCGTCGCGTTTTCGGATCTCGGTGGCCTGTTCCAGCGCCCCCGACTCGCTCCCTCCGATCATGGCCGGAGCGCGGACAAAGAACTCCACCAACGCGAATCGCGCCAGGAGGGAATTCGGATCGAGCTGGACGGCTCGTTCCCACTCCGCCTTCGCCTTTTTTGCCATCGACATCGCACCGAACATGCCCGAGGTGGCGGCGGCCTGGCCGTATGCATTCGCGAGTTGTAAGTGGTAGTCGGCGTCGTTCGGCTTCAGCGCGACCATTTTCTCGAAATACTCGGCAGCCTTTTCGGGCTCACCGCGTGTCATGGCGTCGCGTCCGGCCTGCATCAGCCCTGGCGCGTCGTTCTGCGCTCCGGCGGCGAAAGATACCGTGACAATGAACAAGACCGCTGCGATTCGTTTCATAGAGTCCCTCCTGAGGATTCCGTACTTGTTAGAGCGGCGAAGGATCGAAGGGCCGTAACGCTTCGCGGCCGGCGCCGGCTTCGCCCGATGAGTGCTGGCCCGCCTGGGCGGACAGGTCGTATTGCCGTTGAAACTCTTTGATTCTTCCTGTTGTGATAGCGCACGTCCAGCACGGTAACCAGCGGATGAATCACTCGAAGCCGCCGCCGGAGAGGCTGATTACGCGTCCTTGCGGAGCCGGCTGAGCCGCCGCGAAGGAATGACTGGCAAGCGGTCTGACGTACAGGTTTCCGAACCGGATCAACGTCTCACCGCTTTCATTCAGGAGCCGTATGTTGAACTTCGTCACTCCCCCGTAATTTTGGGCATGCGCGTCCGCACGCTCCACATACGCGTAGCACGTTTGAGGAACGGGCCTGATGATCTCGATCTCGTCCAACCCGAACGGCAGGAGTAGAGTCTGCGGCGCCGGATCGCCAACCATGCCGGCCACCGTCTGCAAGGCGCCGTCGATCATGCTGGGATGAAGAATGAATTGGCCGAACTCGCCTTTCAAATGGTCCGGAATCTTCAGCTTCGCCAGAGCAAACGCCGGGCTGGCGTAGAGCTCCTGGATGGTCTGGAAAGACGGCCCGTAATGGAGGCCCAGCGCGCTGAATCTCTCGTAACAGGCGGTACCATCTTCAGGTTTCGCGCACGATTCTTTGAGCGCCGGGATCGGCACGCGATCGTCGTCGCCGGCCGCGTCCGCCGGCCCGTGCCCAAAGACCAACCGTCCCTCGGAATGAACGATTTCTTCATTCTCATCGTCGATTGACGAAATCACATATTCGACGCTGTCTCCCACACGCCTCACTGCGGTTCGAAGCGCTTGTGGGCCCATGCGGAAACTCAGAGGCCGCATCCAGACGATATCGGTGATCTTGCGAACCCTTTCCTCGCCGACCATATTTGCGGCGATGCACGCCATCTCCAGGAATCCGGCTCCCGGGAAGATCCTCTCATCGTGTACCCGATGATCGACGGCATAAAAAGCGGTATCCGGGAGCGAGGAACTGAAATTGACCTCCTTCAATGTCGAGGAGTTATAGGCAATCAACGGATGCAGGTGGGCCACGGAAAGCGCCGGCCGCCCCGAAACGGGAGAGTCCGAGAACCAGTAACGCTCGCGAGCAAACGGATAGGTGGGCACACTGATCCGGCGAGGCTTCGCCAGCGAATAGAGGCTCTCCCACTCCACGTCTTCACCTGCGACCCAGCTCGTGGCGAGCTCGATCAGACTTTGATCTCCTGTTCCTGTCTTTGCGAGCTTCAACGACCGCCGGGAACCGCGGCGCGGGCCGGGGCTGCCCCGATGGATACCGGCCGCGGATTCTCGTTTGCTCCAACCACCCAGGCGATCGATCAGCTCTACCGTATCCGAGACGACGATCGCCAACCTCTCTTCCATCGCGTCTCTGCCAACCTGCAGGGTGTAGCAGAGGCTTCGGAGGTCGATGGCTTGTGTGCTTTGCAAGCGAGTGAGCAGAAGATGGGCGTATTCGCGAAGCCGATCCTCATTCCTGGCGGAGAGTGTGAACAACCAGGGACCGCCGTCCTCCCAGTCGGGCGAAGAGGCTGGTTCCGTATACTCCTCGACAACCACGCACGCGTTCACGCCACCGGCCCCGAAGGAGTTGATGAGCGCACGCCGCGGGTGGGCGGGCGACGATTTCCATTCCGACAGGCCGTGCTGCAGATAGAACGGTGACTCCTCGAAGTCGATATTCGGGTTCACAGCATTGGAATGGATGGAAGGAGCCAGTTGCCCATGCTCCATCTGCAGGATGACCTTGGCCACCCCGGCCACACCGGCCGCCGACTCCGAATGCCCGATGTTGGCTTTGACCGAACCGATTGGACAGAATTGTTTTTTCGCAGTTCCCTTCTGAAATGCCTTGGTCAGCGCGGCGATCTCGATGCTGTCACCCAGTTGCGTGCCGGTGCCATGACCTTCGACATAGCCGATGGTTTCGGGATGAATACCTGCTTTCTCGAGCGTGTGACTGATCAGATTCGCCTGTGCGCTCGGGTTCGGCGCGGAATAGCCATTCGACCGGCCGCTGTGGTCAAACGCGCTGGCCCGAATGACCGCATGAATCCGGTCCTGAGCCTCGACCGCTTTGCTGAGTCTTTTCAGCACCAGTGTTCCTACGCCCTCCCCGGGAACGAACCCGTCGTCACCCGCGCCATAGCTGTGGCATTTCCCGTCCCTCGAGAGCATGCGTCTCTGGCACAACGAGTGATATTTCTCGGGATGCAGATACAGGTTCACGCCCCCCGCCACCGCCACCTGACAATCGAGTCTCCTGAGGCTTTCGCAGGCGAGATGGATCGCAACCAGCGACGACGAACAGGCCGTGTCAATCGGCAGGCTCGGCCCGTTGAAATCGAAGAAATAGGAAACGCGGTTTGCTATGGACCACGGGAACGCGGTGGGGCTGACGAAATGGCCGCGATTTCGTTCCTCGGGCGCCCATAAATGATAGGAATTGTTCGTGACGCCGACAAAGACGCCTACATCGGCGCTTCCCTCTTTCGGATGATGCAATCTCAGGCCATCTCTCGTGTATCCGGCGTCCTCTACGGCGGCCCAGACCGATTCCAGGAACATACGCTCCTGGGGATCGATCAACCCGGCCTCCGCCGTGGGAATCTTGAAGAAATGCGGATCGAACTTGTCGTGGTCGTCGAGGAAGCCGCCCCACTTACAGTAAATTTTTCCGTCCGCGGCTGCAGCGGGATCCGGATGATAGAACTCCTCATAGTCCCATCGATTCGCCGGAACCAGATCGATCAGGTCTTTTCCCTGTTTCAGATTCTCCCAGTATTCCGCCAGACTCGCCGACTGAGGATAGAGTCCGTGGATGCCGATGATTGCGATCGGTTCGAGGTCATCGCGCTGCACTGCCTGCGACAAATGGTCTCGAGCCGCGTCTTCCTCGATTCCCTCATCTGGAAGGGCTGGCTCACCGGCCGGCTCCGAACCAAACAGCGCTGTCAGCGCCTCGGCCGCTTCCTTCACGAGGAATCTCGCGAGATCCCGGATGATCTCGTGTTCATAGAGGAGTGTCTTCGGCAGCTCGCCGAGGTCGTGCTCCAACTGGGCGGTGATGCGATTGATGACGATCGACTCGAGGCCGAAGGACTCCAAGGGATCGGATGAGCCGATACGATCCGGCGCGAGATTGATCTCCTCGCCGATCAGCGCCTTCAAATATGCTTCCGTTCTTGTGAAGAGTGACGCAGCATCGACATCACGACCCTTCAACGGCTGCCGCTTTTCGCCCGCGGACTCGATCGTCGCAGGCCTGTCCGTGTCCGGCGCGCTGGACTGAACTACACGAAGAGACGGAGCTTCCTGATCGATCCAATGTCTCTCTTTCGCGAACGGATACGTTGGAAAGGAGACCCTTCGTGGACTGGCGTGCCGCCACACGAGAGACCAGTCAACGTCAGCGCCCAAGACCCACAGACCGGCAATCTTTTCAAGATCCCCGTTCGCCAGAAGCGCCTCCATGAAAGATGTCCCTTCCGGACCGGAGACGAGACTCCCCGCGCCGACCTGCGTCTCTCTGATGTTCGCGTAGAACACATCGTCCAATCCGAAGGCGTTGTCTGCGGAGATCCATTCATTCAGCTTGCCTCTGAGATCTTCTACGCTCGACGTGATGATCACGAGCCGCGTGTCCATCGGCGTGCGCCCCACCTGTGAGGTATAGGCAAGGTCAGCCAACGAAACGCCGGAGATATCGCCGAGGAAATGGACCATCCGTTCGGCATAACGGCGAAGCGCGTCCGGAGTCCTGGCTGAAAGGACGAACGCTTCCGGCCCATGCGCCGCATGCGACGCGCTACCCTCTTCTCGAACCTCGGCGTATTCCTCCAGAATCAGATGCGCATTCGATCCTCCGGCACCAAACGAGCTCACGCCGGCACGCCTGGGGTGCGCATCCGTGCGCTTCCATTCCGCGAGCTCGGTCTGTACGTAGAACGGGGAGTCCAAGAAATTGATGTTCGGATTCGGCGGATCGGCGTGCAGAGAGGGAACCAACTGCCGATGCTTGATCTGCAGCAACGCTTTGGTAACCGCGGCGATCCCCGCCGCCGACTCGAGGTGCCCGATATTCGATTTGACGGACCCGATGGCACAGAACTGTTTATTCTCCGTGGAGCCCTCGAAGGCCTTCAACAACCCGGTAATCTCGATGGGATCGCCCAGTGACGTACCGGTTCCATGCGTCTCGATATAGCTCAGAGTGCGGGGATCGATGTCCGCTGTCCTGAGAGCGGCGGCGATCGCATCGCCCTGAGCGTTCGGATTGGGAACCGTATAGCCGTTGGTTTTGCCGCCATGATTGATGGCGCTCGCTTTGATCACCGCGTAGATCTGGTCGCGGTCGCGGAGTGCGTGCTCCAACGGCTTGAGTAGAACTGCCCCCACCCCTTCTCCCGGAACATATCCATCCCCTCCGGCCCCGAAGCTCCGGCATCTGCCGTCGCTCGCGGCGAACTTGCCCTGGCTCAAACTGACGTATTTATACGGATGGATCGACACATTGACACCGCCCGCAATGGCGGCATCGATCTCTCCTTTACGGAGCGAGTCGCACGCCAGATGAATTGCGGTGAGGGAAGAGGAACACATCGTATCCAGCGCGATGCTGGGACCACGAAAGTCGAAGAAATAGGAGACCCGGTTCGCGATCGATGCATAGGAAGAGCTGGCCAGAACCGTATTGCCCTTCAGAATCGATTCGGCGCCGAACAGCTGGTATTGACCCCACATGACGCCGACGTACACGCCGACGCGGCCTCCTGAGATGCTCTCTTTGGTATAGCCGGCATCCTCGATGGTTTGCCACGCCGTCTCGAGAAACAAGCGCTCCTGCGGATCGATCATCGCCGCTTCTTTCGGCGAGATGTTGAAGAACCGAGGATCAAACTTATCGACGTCGTCAATGAATCCGCCCCACTTGCTGTAGCTCTTCCCCGCCTTGTTCGGGTCAGGGTCGAAGTACAGTGAGTGATCCCATCGCTCGGACGGAACTTCCGTGATGCAATCGCGTCCGTTCTGCAGGTTTCGCCAGAATTCATGCAGGTTCTCGGCTTGCGGATAGCGGCCGGCGAGGCCGACGATGGCGATCTCCTGGGGATGGGCCGTCCGCGGACTGGCGAGCCGCCCCTTGCCGCGTCTTCCCGGAGCCGGACGTTTGTTGCCGACGACCGTGCGAGCGGCGATCCCTCCAGCCGGCTTCTGGTCCAGGTAGCCGACCGCTTCCCGCACGATCTCCGGATAGGCCTTCACGAAATAGCCGGCCAGCCCGACGATGGTCTGGTATTCGTAGAACAGCGTCTTCGAGAGCGAGCCGAAAGTCGTTTCCAATTGGTTCGTCAGTCTCATCGCCAGAACCGAGTCGATCCCGTATTTCTCCAGCGCGGCGCCGGGATCGATCTTGTGAACCGGCAGTTTCAGGAGATCGGCAAATTGACGGCGCAGGTACTCCTGAGTCTTCTCGGCCAGGCTGCCGGAGCCGAGGCCGGCCGCGGCGGTCTCCGGCGGAACAATCGGCGCCACTGCTGCCAGGCGAGGCAATGGTTGTGACGGAATCGGCCGCCCAGCGGCCAACGCCCCACGCATTTGCGCCAGGTCGCCTTCCGCGACCAGTACCTGGTCGTACGGCAGCGACAGACTGCGATAGAACGCATGCATGCCCGTTGCTGTCTGCATCGGCTGCATACCGGTGGTTTGGTGCATAAGTTCCTGGCCCGCCGGATCAATCGCCATCCCGCCGGCCTGCCACAACGGCCAGTTGATCGAAAGCGTGCGCCCGCGCCGCTCTCCGGCGGCCACCTGCCGATTGCGATACGCCGCGAACTGGTCCATGAAGCCATTCGCGGCCGCGTAGTCGGCTTGTCCCGGATTCCCGAGCGCGCCGGCGACCGAGGAAAACAGCACGAAGAAATCGAGGTCGATGTCCTGGCTGGCTTGGTCGAGGTTGAACGTTCCGGCGACTTTCGGTGCCAGCACCCGGCTGAATTCCGCGGGGCTCTTCTTCAGAATGAAGCGATCCGCGATCATCCCGGCGGAGTGAAGGATTCCGCTCAATTGGTGATACTCCTCCGCGACGGCGGCGATGACCTGCCGGACCTCGTCCGGATCATCGAGGTCCAGCTTCCGATAGCTCACCCGACCGGGCTGAGACGACAGGCCGTCCAACAGTACTTGTTTCTCCGCGGTCAATTCCGAACGGCCGGTCAACACCACACGAGCGTCGCCGGTCCGCTCGAGAATTTCCTTGGCGAAGAGAACGCCCAGACCGCCGAGCCCACCGGTGAGCAGATAGACGCCGTCGTTCTTGAACGCGACCGTCGAGTCGCCGCGGTCCCCCACTACCTCTTGCCAACGGGCGACCTGCCGCGCGCCTCGGTCATAGCGCACGAGCGGCTCCAGCCCGAGGACCTTTTCGTCTCGTACATACAGGGCCAGTTCGACGGCCGTCACACCGGCCGGGACGAGGAGGAGCTGGCCGATGAACTGCGGATTCTCCAGCGCCGCCGTTTTCAGCAATCCGGAGATCCCCGCGAACAGCGCCTGCTCCTGATGGTCGGGGACGGCGATGTGAATGAGCAATTTCCCCCGCGGCTTGCTCTGCAGGATCGTCTGGATCCGATCGAAACAGGCCAGGGCGTAGTCGCCGTAGCGCTCCGCAATCGTCTTCTGCGGCTCCGCCTGCAGGAGGAGGCAGCGGCCGCGCGGAACGGCAGATTCCAATGTCTCGAGGTCGACCTCCGGCAGCTCGCACACGATCACGTGGTGTTCCGCGAAGTCGCGCTCCGTCGATGCCTCGACCATGCTCGTCTGCCATACCGGGATCGCAAGCAGACTGCCGAACGACTGTTCCGCCACGGCAGGTTTACTGATCTCTTTGTTCATCGCGCGCGAGGACAACCCGTGCATCTGCACGCAGACGTTCCCATGCTCGTCACACAGGTCGATATCCAACTTGACGACGCTGTCTCCTGCCTGAGCGCCCGGCGCGTAACGCACCCAGGCAACCATTTCCGAAGGACACGGCGAGACCATGCGCAACGAGTCCAGCGCAAAGGGCACACGCGGTTGGCCGGCACCTTCGGACGAGCCGTCGATCAAACCCACGCAGGCGTGCACGGCGCTGTCCATCAGGCTCGGATGGAGAACATAGTGGCCCGACGTCTCCTCGACACTCTTCGGCAGCCGGAGCTCGGCCAGCAACTGGCCGCTCCCCCGATGGATGGCGGTGATTCCCTGAAACGACGATCCGTAGAGAAGACCCATGCGGGCACACGCGGCATACACACCGGCCGGCTCCAGGGTGCCCTGACGCATCTCTCCCATGAGCTGCTCGAGATCGATCGGAGCCGGCGCCGGTCGATGTCCCAGGATCGCGCGACCCTGACCATGAACGATGTCCCGCTCCGCCTCCTGACTGTAGATCTCGTAATCGATCGCATCGTGACCGTTCGCCACGAGCGCGATGCTGACCTGCTTGCTGTCGGCGACGATGACTGGCTCCGCCCAGACGACGTTGCGCAGCTCCACGACCGTCGATTCCGAACCGAAGGGCGACGCGTGCTCAACCGCCGCCCGCGCCATCTCCAGCTGCGCGACACCAGGCAGTATCTTTTGAGCGGCGTGGCCGTTCGCCGCCACCTGATGATCGGCAAGAAAGAACTCGGCTCCGGTGAAGGTCGAGCTGTAGCGCTGCTCGCTCAGATCGGACGTGTTGCTGTGCAGCAATGGATGGAGGATCGCCGTGGCTGCGCCTCTGGCTGCAACGGGCCCGCTCGCCGCCGTATCGATCCAATAGCGCTCTTTGGCGAACGGATACGTCGGCAGACTGACACGTGAGGGCTTCTCCTCGCCGTACAACCCACTCCAATCCAGATCCATACCGTAAGTCCACAGCTCCAGCAGCTTGGAGAGCTTCCGGTTGGCGATCCATTTATCCATCGCCTGCTTCAGGTCGACATCAGTACTGAAGAGCGACAAGGCTACGCTGCTGCGGAGCACCTGTCCTTGATATGCGTCTTCAATCTGCTGCTCTCCGGCCAGCCAGGCTCGAAGCGATTCCACCAGATGTTCGGCGGAGCGCACCACGAAGCCCAGCCGCTGCTCCATGGCTTCCCGCCCCACTTGCAGCGTAAAGGCCACGGCCTCCAGATCGATGCTCACCAGCCGCGGCTGAACGAACTCGAGGAGATCGCCGGCTCTCTGCCGCAACTGCTCTGGCGTCCTCGCCGAGAGCAGAATCACGACCTTCGCAGAACTGATCGGCGTCCGCGGCGGCTGCGGATATTCCTCGACGATCATGTGGGCATTCGAGCCCCCTGCGCCGAAGGACGAGATCCCGGCAATGCGCGGCAGCGTCCGGCCGTCGATCACCGGCTGCTCCCACGGCCTCAAGGTCTGATTGACGGAAAAGGGAGTGGCATCGAAATCGATATGGGGATTCAACTGCGTCGAATGCAACGACGGCACGATCTGCTGGTGCTGCATCTGCAACAGGACTTTGGTCAGTCCTGCAATCCCCGCGGCCGATTCACAATGGCCGATGTTCGATTTGGCCGATCCGATCAAACAGAATCAACGTCTTGCGTCTGGTCGTGAAACGCTTTGCTGAGCGCCGCGATCTCGATCGGGTCACCCAGCTTCGTCCCCGTACCGTGGGCTTCGACGTAGCTGATATGGCGCGGGTCGGTCCGCGATTCTGCCAGCGCGCGGCGGATGGCACCGGTTTGCGCTTGCGGGTTCGGGACGGTGTAACCATTGGTCTTTCCGCCGTGATTGAGGGCACTACCTCGAATCACCCCGTAAATATGATCGCCGTCCCGCTTGGCCTCGGACAGCCGTTTCAGCACGACCACACCGACGCCCTCCCCGGGAATGTATCCGTCGCCCCCTTCGCCGAAGCTCTGACAGTGGCCGTCGCTGGATAGGAACTGCCCGGCGCTGAGCACGAGGTATTTATTGGGGTGAATCGTGACGTTGACCCCGCCGGCAAGGGCCACGCTGGTGCGCCCGAGCTTCAGCTCCAGGCAGGCCACATGGATGGCGGTCAACGACGAAGAACACATCGTGTCCAGCGTCATGCTCGGACCATGCAGGTTGAGGGCGTACGACACTCGGTTCGCGATGCTGGCCGGGCTGCCTGGAACCCCCAGGCGCTTGCCACGCATGCTGGCTTCGGCACCGAACAGCTGGTATTCGCTGTACATGACGCCGACGTACACACCGACCTGCCCCGCCAGCTCCTGCTCGTCCGGCACCTGCAGGCTCGCGCGTGTGTATCCGGCGTCTTCCATCGCCATCCAGGCATGCTGCAGAAACAGGCGCTCCTGAGGGTCGACGAGCTCCGCTTCGAGAGGCGACATATTGAAGAACAGCGGATCGAACTCATCGACGCCGGAAATGAAACCGCCCCACTTGCTCAAGTGGTGTCCGCGCTTGCTGCGGTCGTCACTGAAATACTCCCGCCAGTCCCAGCGATCTTTCGGAACCTCGGTGATGCAGTCTTTCCCCTCGCGCAGGTTCTCCCAATAGGCTTCGAGATCTGGCGCCTCCGGATACCGGCCACTCAATCCGATGATGGCGATCGGATCGGCTTCGGCTGTCGCACCGGAGGCAGCACTCCCCATGCGGCTGAATCGCCGGCGCGGGATCCGTTTCTTGGAGTCGAGAAATTCTGGCTGCGCGGTCGCCGGACCGGCCTTCTCGCCCTTCGCGTCCGGCGCCAGAAGAACCGTCAATTGCGCCGCGTGACCGGCAACGAAGTATTCGGCCAGCTCGCGAATCGTCTGGTATTCGAAGAACAGCGTCTTCGAGAGCGAGCCGAAGGTCTTCTCCAGCGCGCTGGTCAGCTTCATCGCCAGGATCGAGTCGATGCCATATTGCTCTAGTGCAGCGTGGGGATCGATCTTGTGGAACGGCATCTTCAGCAGTCCCGAGAATTGCTTGCGGAGAAAGTCTTGCGTCCTCTCGGCAAGGCTTTCGTTATCGATCCCGGGAGCGGCCGCCGCCAGGTCCGCTCGTGGCTCGACGTGCTGTTCCGCGTCATCGGTCTGACCGGATTCCGATATGTCGCGGGCCTCCCAGTCCGACGTGGCCAGCTTAGCGCCGGCCGCAGGACGGAGAGCGGAACCGACAACGCGCGACGAAAATCCGCGCATTTGTACACAGATGTTCCCGCGCTCATCACACAGGTCGATGTCCAGCTTGACGACTGGGTCCTCCGCCCCGCTGCCCGGCGCGTAACGCAGCCAGGCCACCATCTCCGCGGTGCACGGAGATACAACGCGCAACGTATCGAGCGCAAACGGCAGGCGTGCCTCGCCGGACTGCGCGGGCGAATCGCCGATCAATCCCACCGCGGCCTGTAGGGCGCCGTCCATCAGACTCGGGTGAAGGACATACGCCGACGCCAAGGCCTCCGCGGCCGCCGGCAGGCGGAGATGCGCCAGCAGTTGATGACTCCCCTGATGGACGGCCGTGATTCCCTGAAACGACGGTCCATAGACCAGACCGAGTCGGGCACACGCCGCATACACGCGCGCCGGCTCCCAAACGCCTTCTCCCATTTCCGTCTCGAGCTGTGCGAGATCGAGCGGCGCCGGCGCCGGTGCATGACCCACGATCGCCCGACCCTGGCAATGGATAATCGCCGACTCTCCGTCATCGGTGTAGATCTCGTAGTCGATCTCGTCGTTGTCGTTCGGCACCAGCGTAATGCTGACCTGCCGCTTCTCGCTGACTACGATCGGCTGCGTCCAGACGGTATTGAGCAGCTCCACCGACATCGATTCAGACCGCGCCGGCAACGACTGCTCGACCGCCGCCCGCGCCATCTCCAGATAGACCACACCCGGCAACACTTTTTGACTGGCGTCACCGTTCGCCGTCACCTGATGATCGGCCAGGAAGAACTCCTCACCCGTGAACGTCGAGCTGTAACGCTGCTCGCTGAAATCGGATGTGTTCCTGTGCAGCAGCGGGTGAAGGACCACGGTCGCGGCTTCTCTGGCGGCCAGGGGCGCGCCCGCTGCAATGTCGATCCAATAGTGCTCTCTGGCGAACGGATACGTCGGCAGGCTCACACGCGACGGCTTCGTCTCGCTGTAAAGGCTGCTCCAGTCGACGTCCAGCCCTTTGACCCACAGGTCCAGCAACTTCGAAAATTTTCGGCCGGCCACCCATTTGTCGACGGTCTGCTGCAGGTCCGCGTCGTCGCTGAACAAGGAGAGGGTCTCGTTGTTGCGCTTCACCTGTCCCTGGTGAACGTCCTCGATTCCCTCGTCGCCCGCCACCCAAGCCTGAAGCTTTGCCACCAGTTGCGCAACCGAGCTCACGACAAGGCCCAGGCGCTGCTCCATCGCCTCGCGGCCGACCTGTAGCGTATAGGCCATGTCCACCAGATCGATACTGTTCAGCCGCGGCTGTATGAACGCCAGGAGATCGAGCGCTTTCTGCCGCAGTTGTTCCGGCGCCTTCGCCGTCAGCAGGATGACCGCGCTGGCAACCGCCATTGGCGGCCTCACCGGCGGCTGATACTCCTCGACAAGCATGTGGGCATTCGATCCCCCCGCGCCGAAGGACGAGATCCCCGCGATGCGTGGCAGCTTCCGGCCTTCGATCACCGGCGGCTCCCATGCCGTTGTGGACTGATTGACGATGAACGGGCTATTGGGGAAATCGATATGGGGATTGAGCTGCGCCGAGTGCAGCGAAGGAACGATCTGCTGATGCTGCATTTGGAGCAGGACTTTAGTGAGTCCCGCGATTCCAGCGGCCGACTCCGTATGGCCGATATTCGACTTGGCCGATCCGATACGGCAGAACTCGGTGTCCCGCGTGTATTGATGGAAGGCCCTGCTCAGCGCCGCGATCTCGATCGGGTCACCCAACTTCGTGCCCGTGCCATGAGCCTCGATATAGCTGATGTGGCGCGGGTCGATCCGCGCTTCTGACAATGCGCGGCTGACGGCACTGGTTTGCGCCTGCGGGTTCGGGACCGAGTAGCCATTGGTCTTGCCGCCATGGGTGAGCGCGCTGCCGCGAATGATCCCGTAAATGTGGTCGCCGTCTCTCTTTGCCTCCAAGAGCCGTTTGAGGACCACAACGCCAACCCCTTCTCCGGGAATGTACCCGTCGCCCCCTTCACCAAAGCTCTGGCAATGGCCATCCCCGGAGATGAATTGTCCGGCGCTCAGCACGAGGTATTTGTTGGGATGAATGGTGACGTTGACTCCGCCGGCGATTGCCAGACTCGTACGCCCCTGCTTCAGATCCTGACAGGCGATGTGAATGGCGGTCAGCGAGGAGGAACACATGGTGTCCAGCGTCATGCTCGGACCATGCAGGTTCAGGGCGTAGGAGACGCGATTGGCGATGCTGGCCGCACTGCCGACGATTCCAAGACGCCTGCCCTGCGCCGTGGCTTCGGCGCCGAAAAGCTGATACTCGGTGTACATCACACCGACATAGACGCCGACCTGCCCCGGCAGATCCTGCGCGTACGGCACCTGCAGGCCGGCGCGGGTATACCCGGCGTCCTCCATCGCCATCCAGGCGTGCTGCAGAAACAGGCGCTCCTGAGGATCGATGTACTCCGCGTCCGCCGGTGAGATGTTGAAGAACAGCGGATCGAATTCGTCGACGCCCGCGATGAAG
>DATLWH010000926.1:0-4415 GCA_035576505.1 Thermoanaerobaculia bacterium
CGCTCCGGCCTATCGCTTTCTCGTACGGCGTGATGCGCGTTACCTGCGGTGGCGCTATCTCGAATGCCCGGACGTGCCGTACTTCATCGTGGCAATCCGAAAATGGCGACGTCTTGCCGGCTGGAGCGTCTTCGGGGTACGCGGTACGCGGTTGGCATGGGGCGACGCGCTTTTCGATCCAGGATATCCGGAAGCGGTCGGAGTGCTCCTCCGGCACGTCGTTCCGAGCTACCCGGTTGATCGCATCGATGGCTGGTTTCCGCCGAGGCCGGCGTGGTTCGACGGGATTCTGCAGGACATGCAGTTTGAATCGCGGCCGGACCCGCTGGATCTATCGTTGATGTGTGTGCCGTTCGATCAGCCGGACGCCAGTGCCCGCATAGGCGAGCGCCTCTACTACACGTATGGCGACAGCGATCTTTTCTGAGGAACCGTTGTGGCCAGCGTCATGCACGTCCCGGTCCGCAATCGGTAGAATGAGAACCCTTGTGAGTCCGGCATGAGTCAGATTCAGCCTCAGAACGCCAACGGCGAGAAGCGCGTCGCCGGCGTCGACAAGAAGCGGATCCTGGTCATCGACGATGATCTGCCGTTGCGCGGCATGCTCGCCGCCGCGCTGCGCCAGGCCGGCTTCCAGGTGCTGCTTGCCGGAGACGGGGACGAAGGGCACCGGGCGCTGACGATCCATCGGCCTGACGTCATCCTCCTGGACCTGGCCATGCCCGGGGTGAACGGCTGGGATTTTCTACAGCGGGTGCGAGAGACCGGGTATCTCGGCACGATTCCGATCATCGTCGTTTCGGCGCATCTGCACGTGGAGCCGCAAGCCATTCTGCAGCTCGGTGTCTCCGCGATTCTGCCGAAGCCATTCAACTTATCCGACCTGATCGACCTCATCGAGCACCTCTCGCCGTGACGATGGACGCTCTGGCGAGCGCGATCGCAGCGCGGTATCCGACGCGATTTCTTCGCATATACGTTCGCTACAAGATCCGGCTCGACCCCGTCTACGCCGCCGTCTTCGAGCGATTACGCGGCAGCGAGGAGCCGTTGTTCGACGTCGGATGCGGGATTGGAATTCTCGCGCTCTACCTGCGGGCTCGCGGCTTCAGCGCGGAGATCCGCGGCATCGATCATGATGAGCGGAAGATCGCCATCGCCAGAAGCGTCCAGTTCGACGCGGCGTTCGAGGTTGCTGATGCGCGGGCGGCCCTCGACACCCGCGGGACGGTCGTGCTGCTCGATCTGTTGCACTACTTTCGCGGCGAGGAGCAGTCGCGCATTCTCGCCTCCGCCGCGGCAACCGCGAACACCGTGATCATCCGCGATGCCATCCGCGACGGAAGCTGGCGCTATCGGATCACCTATCTGCAGGAGGTGTTCTCGCGCGTCGTTCGGTGGTTGCGCGCGGATCGGCTCCACTTCCCGATGCGCGAAGACGTCATCAGGCTCTTCCAGGGGTTCGATGTCGAAGTGTTGCCGATGTACGGGCGCACCCCGTTCAACAACTATTTCTTCGTCTTCAGGCGCTCGACCGGCGGAATGACGAAGGAGTAGCCGAGTGCGCGCAGTTCATCGATGACGCGGCTGATGCAGGCGACGGAGAAGCCGCGGCCCTGGTGCATGACGATGATCGATCCCGCGCCGGCATGGGGCACGATACGCCGGACGACGCGCTCCACGTCGTCACCAAACGAATCGAATCCGCGCACGCTCCAGCCGACGAGCGTCAGGCCGCGACGGGCCAGGATCGGGTGGACGAAGGGGTTTTTCATCCCCACCGGGGCGCGGAAGAGAGGCGGCTGATCGCCGGTGATCGCCGTGAGCGCCGCGGAGCAGGCATCGACCTGCCAGGCGACGGCTGCCGGCAGAAGGCACCAGAACGTGCCTGACGGATGGGTCTGCGAGTGGTTGGCCACCGTGTGTCCGCGCGCGAGCATCAGCCGCACGAGATCCGGCCGTTGCGCCGCAAGCAACCCCTTCAGGAAAAAGGTCGCTTTGACGCCCCGCGCGTCGAGGGCCTCGAGAAGCTCCGGCGTGTCATCGGTCGGCCCATCGTCGATGGTGAGCCAGACTTCTTTCGACGATGATTCGAAGCTCGTGATGACCGGTCCCAGCCATTGCGAGTTTGGCCGCAGCGTCGGCCAGACGACAAGTGCATGCGAGAGAGCGAGGAGAAGGAGTGCGGCCAGCCAGGAGTATGGCCAAAGGAGAAGCAGGAGAACCGGTGCGATGCAGGCGTAAGCCAGGATCAGCGCACGCATCGTTCTTCCTCAGCTTGTATGGCATGCCGCAACAGCCAGAGAACAGCCGCCGCGGCACAGTTGACGGCGACCACGCCAAAGAAGAGCCACGCTGCGAAGCGAGCCCATGACGCTGTCGTGACCGCGTACGACGAGGCGATCAACAGAAGGGCCATGGTGATCACGGAAATGATCCCGATATGGTTCCCATCGCCGATCAGAAGGCGCACCACCGGGCCGCCGATGACAATCGGAAGGTGGATGGCGATCGCAGCCAGAGGGACCGCGACGGCGATGGACCATGGCAGTCTGAGGGGAAGCGCCGCCGCGACGTAGCATGCCGTCGTGGCCAGAACCCATACCGCCACGCAGTGCATCTCGGCGGCCGTCTGATCGCGGTTGATCGGCAGGACGAGGTGCTCCGGCTGCCTGGCTGTGGGGCGGTCGAGGCGCAGGCCGATGTACGCGATGAGCCGCGCCAGCGCGAATCGGTGCCGCGATGGGAGCCACCGTGCCTTCGGCCGATCGACGGCGGCGTTCGGCGTCACGTTGCAGACTCCGGCCAGTAGGGCTCGAATGTAAACCATTGGAACCAGCATTCGCTGATGACGTGTTCCAGCTCGGTCATCCACTGCGCGACCGCGCGAGCGAAATCTTCGTCACGATTCCGGCTGCGCGTGATTTCGATCGGCCGCGAGGTCATCAGCCGATACCGGCGCCGTCCGAGGCGCACGACGAACACGGGGTAGATCGGGACGCGGGCGGCCAGCGCGAGCGCGAACGGGCCGGCCGGTACGGTGGTCGGTTTGCCGAACAGCGTTGCTGGCAGCGAGCTGATGGAGCCCGTCACGCGGTCGCCCTGAATGGCGACGATGCCGCCTTCGCGCACGTTCGCGAGCAGATCGAGGGCGAGCTCCGAGGCGCGTGTATTGAACTCGACATGCAAGCGATCGGCGCCATGATGCTCTTCGAATTCCCGCGTCTGTGGATCAGCCTCGGGCGCGCGCACCATCACGATCCGGCGCGTCGAGGTCTCGGAGAAGAGATGCGCGCCGAGGTCGTAGCTTCCCATGTGCGCGGTCAGGAGGATTGCCCCTTCGCGTGTTTGCATCTCCTGAAAATGCTCCCAACCGGTGAACTCCCAGTCAGGAATCGTCCGGAGCTCCTTGAAGCGAACGTTATCCGTGATCGTCCACGCGTAGTTCCAGAAGACGCGGTAACAGCGGAACAGGTTTGCAATCGCAAGCGAACCGGGCTTGACCACCTTGAGGTTGCCCATTACGCCACGCCTTCCCGGACCCCACACCAGGAAGAAGGTGGACCAGAAGGCCATGACGATCGGCTCCGTCCACGGCGGCACGTTCAGCACGGCGAAGCGAAGGAGCTGCCGCCAGAAGACACCGCGCACGAGAAAACGACGCCACCAGGCCAACTGCGTCACGTCCGCATGATATCGGACAGCGTCCGTTCGACCGCGGGCAATGACGGCCGCAGCAGGTCGAAGAGCGCGCCGCTCATGAGCGCGATGTCGCCGGGATAGGTCGGCACGATCTGCAGCGGGAAGCGCTCGAAGATCTCCTTGTCACTTCGGCGCCGAAGGCCCTGTACGATCGTTCGTTTTGCGGCGATGCGGTCGCCATGAGCGACGACCCATTCGAAGGCCCGGAATTGCATCGCTGTCAGCGGGTCATCGATCGTCGCCAGCGCCTTGGGGCCGAAGACCTTTTGCCTGATACGGGCGACGAGACCGCGGGATGAATTCGACGTTCTCGAGAACGGCTCCCGTGTCAGTTCCGCGGTGTTGGTATTGCGCGTGGTTGCGTAGTTGTGGAGGCGGGCGAGGAACGTGAAGAAGAGCGAGCCTGAAGCGTCATGGATCGATTCGTAGTTCTTCAGCGCCGTCTGCAGGGCATTGCGCTCGAAAAGGACGCCGCGCTCGAAATCGCCGAGGCGCTGGCTCGTGGCACTCGATTTGTGGCGGACCGTGGCGCGCGGCTCATAGACGACACGCGATCCGGCCAGCCACGTACGCCAGCCGAAGTCGACGTCTTCGAGGTAGGCGAAATAGTCATCGTCGAACCCGCCAATGGCAAGGAGTTGCTCGCGGCGGGAGATCATGTTGCCACCGCAGGCGAAGAGGATCTCCGATCCGGCCGATGGTTCCTGGCGCGA
>DATLWH010000927.1:0-2860 GCA_035576505.1 Thermoanaerobaculia bacterium
TGCCTGACGGCGTATCCGCGAGCGACCAGCCGGCTCGCTCGAATCCGCGCTCGATTGACTGTGCGTCGCCGCCGAAGAGGAACGCCGCCGGCTCCATCGGACCGGAAGCGAGATCCTCGGAGTTGCGCTCGAGACCGGGCGGGAACCCCTGACGGAGTCCATCCAGCGAGACCACTACCGCTGGTCTTGGCGCGGCCGGCCTCACCTCATGCTCGAGGCGTGCGGTCGCGTAGATCGCAGCCGCCACAAGCCAGAGCGCTGCGAACACGAGGGCACTCCTGGCGAACCATGGAGGGCTCGGCTGCTGCAGCCGCGCCAGCCGCTCGCTTTTGATCGCCTCGATGAGCACGGCGAGGAGCGCCACTCCCAGCGCGAGACTGGCCACGGTGTCGTACGGCCAGTGCACTCCGAGATACACGCGCGAGAGCGGAACGAGAGCGATATACGCCAGCAGCACCAGCGCGGCCAATATCGCCGGCCGGCGCCTGGGCGCATCCGCGACGATGATGTAGGCGATGAATCCATAGATCACCGTCGCCGACAGTGTGTGGCCGGAAGGAAAGCTGGGACCGGCCACAAACGGGCGCGCTTCCACCGGGCGGGGGCGGTCGACGATGTACTTCAGGAGAACCCCAAAAACGGCCGGGAGGACTACGGCGGCAAGGAGCACGAGCGCGTCGCGCCGCCGCCGGGCGGCGTACATCAGCGCCGCCAGCGCCAGCGTGAACGGCGCCACAAACCAGAAGCTCGCCAACCGCGTGATTGCCGAGTAGCGGCGGTGCAGTTGCTCGGACTGGAACATCCGCAGTGTGTTGTGGAGCCGGACGTCCGCCGCGGTGAGTTTCGAATCGGTCAGTACCCCGTGGAGTATGTGTACGAATACGTAGCCCGCGAGTGCCATGACCACGATCCCGATGGCGAGGCGCACGAATGATCGTTCGTGGCTGATGAAGTGCTTGCGAACGAAGGCTCCGACGAGCGGATGATGCGCATAGCGCCGCGTCCAGCTACGCAGCCACTCGTCGCCTCGATGCGGCGCCGAGGCGAAGACGAAGAACCCGAACGCGGCGGTCATCAGAAGGGCCGCGTTCAGCAGCAGAAGCTTCGCCGCATTCCAGGTCATCGCCGCCTCTCTGCGCAAGAAGGGTGCCCCACTTCTCACGACCTACCGGGCCGCGCGCCGACGCGTCGTGGGCTGCACCTCGGAGGAGGGGGATGAAAGACCGGCGGCATTCCATGCGCGGAGGCGCACTGCCGTCCCTTGCAGTCCGGCGTAGGAGACATGAGCCGAGGTGGCGCTTCCGGCGGCAACGCCGATGACGCGCTCGCTGCCGTCCGGCTGCCGCAGCTCGATCGAAAAACCGAGGACGTGGTCCTGCGGTGCCCAGCTGAGGGTAGCGCCGTCGCGGTCGCCAATGGCGCCGTTGATGGAGGGAGCTGGCGGCACCTGCTGCGTAACCATCGACTCCTGGGCGTCGCCGGCAAGCAGGAACGCGGCACGCGGCACCGCGTCGTAGGCATCGTGCTGCGTCAGAAAGGCCAGCGGCAGTCCGGTCGCGGGGGACGTTTTCAATTCGGCCGGAACCGAAGGCGGGAAGGCCAAGCCAAACGAGAACTCATCAGGGTCGTGCGGCAGCGTCAACGTGCTATCCACCACACCGAGGGTCGAGACGCGTACGAGTTGCGACACTCCCTCTTTGTGGCTGGTGAGAGCAACGACGAACTCGCTTCCGTCCCACATCACGGTGGCATTGGCCCCGTCCTCGGCGATCGGCATGGTCATGGGAGCGGATCCTTTGTTCGATAAAAGACCGACGATCTTGTAGTCCTGCTGGAAGACGACGAGATCCTGCGATCCATTCGTGGCAACAGGCATCGAGCGCTCGCGATACTCGGCCGGAGGCGCGATGAACATGGAGCCGGCAACACTGTTGCCAGCGAGGTCGATCCGCTCCGTGACGACGGCGGTCGCGCCCACACAGGTCTCCGCGGTGCAATAGCCTTCATCAATCGCGGCGGCGACGACGAATTGTTGTCCATCGAAGGCGAGCGACGGGTTTCCGTAGACGAAAGGCGTCGGTGAGTATGGCGCACCGCGATCTGGTGCCTGTACCTGATCGAAGAATACCGGGGCTCCCACGAGGCCATTGCGCGCGACCATGGTGCTGATCAACCGGCTCCCGTCCGTACTCACGACCATCCACGAATCCCGGCCCCATCGAACCGATGCGCCATATCCTCCTGGAATGGCAATCGGTTGAGGATCGAGCAGAACGCCGTCGGAGGAGACACGGACTCCGTGTATCCCACCGCTCTGGTCCGACCAGACCACCAGCCAGTTCTCGCCGTCACTATCAACCGAGACCGATTGTTGCGGACGGTCGGCGGCAGGCAGGGACGCGATCACGATTCCAGCCCCATCGAGATAACGTCCTTGCGCATCGATGCGCGCAGCGCGGATCGTCAAGCCGCCGCGGTCGGTCTCGAGCCAGGAGGCCAGATAGTCGCGCCGGCCTCCGGCGATGGCGATCGCCTGCTGCGTATCGATCGACCGTACTGGATCGGCTGAGACGATCTGAGTCGTCGAACCGAACGGAATGCGGACAAACGACCCCGGCAGGATAGTGATCAGATATTCGGTACCGTTCGAGATGATGTCTCGAGACCGGGAAGGCAGGATCATGGAGTCGTCAAGGAGCTCGCCGGTACGGCTGATGCGCAGCAACCTGGAATCGCTGTGAGCGACGGTGGGGTCAGTCGAGGATGTGAGAGCGATGACAAACTCGGAGCCGTTCCAGAGGAGATTCCCCACGTACGCACCATACTGGCTACCCGGGAGGATCGTTCGAGGTCCCTGCGC
>DATLWH010000928.1:0-4735 GCA_035576505.1 Thermoanaerobaculia bacterium
CGAGGCCAAGTGTCGACTCTACGAGGCCAAGTGTCGCCTCTACGAGGCCAAGCGTCGCCTCTACGAGGCCAAGCGTCGCCTCTACGAGGCCAAGCGTCGCCTCTACGAGGCCAAGCGTCGCCTCTACGAGGCCAAGTGTTGCCTCTACGAGGCCAAGCGTCGCCTCTACGAGGCCAAGCGTCGCCTCTACGAGGCCAAGCGTCGCCTCTGCGAGGCCAAGTGTCGCCTCTACGAGGCCAAGTGTCGCCTCTGCGAGGCCAAGTGTCGCCTCTACGAGTCCAAGTGTCGACTCTACGAGTCCAAGTGTCGACTCTACGAGTCGATTAGTGACTCCAGAAGGGTGTTTTCAAACCCGGACGGCGCAAAATCACGACCGAGGGCTGGGTTCCCGTATCTCCCCTACGCGAACGTGACCCTCGCGAACCGCCGTTTTCCCACCTTCAGCACGTACGACTTCCCGCCCGACGCATTGAGCGTGGTTCGCGGGTCGCTGACTTTCTCATCATCGACGAGCACTCCCCCCTGGGCGATGACACGCTGCGCTTCCTTGTTTGACTCGGACAAACCGGCGGCGACGATGATCTTCGACAGTAACTGCGGCTCCGCGGCCGAGGGGAGTGTCGTCTGCTCGATCTCCGCCGGTGCCTGGCGTTCGCTGAAGACGCGGCGGAACCCCTCCTCGGCGGCATCGGCGGCCGCGTCATCGTGGAAGTCGCGGATGATCGACTTGGCCAGCTCGCGCTTGGCCTCCATCGGGTGCAGCGCGGCCTTTCTGGCCGTGATCTCCGCCGGCGTCAGGTCGGTGCAGAGCGTGTAGTACTTCCACATCAGCTCGTCGGAGATCGACATCACCTTGCCGAACATCGACGCGGGGTCTTCATTGATGCCGATGTAGTTGCCGAGCGACTTCGACATCTTCTCGATGCCATCGAGTCCCTCGATCAGCGGCATGGTGATGACGACCTGCGGCTCGAGGCCGTACTCGCGCATCAGGTCGCGGCCGACCAGGAGATTGAAGAGCTGATCGGTCCCCCCCATCTCGACGTCTGCCTTCAGAGCCACGGAGTCGTAGCCCTGCGCCAGCGGATAAAGGAGCTCGTGTATGGCGATGGGCTGATGATTGTCGAAGCGTTTCCGGAAGTCGTCGCGCTCAAGGATGCGCGCCAGGGTGTACTTCGCCGCCAGGCGCACCATCCCGTCCGAGCCGAGGGCGCCCAGCCATTCGGAGTTGAATCGGATCTCGGTCGTCTTCGGATCGAGGATCTTGAAGATCTGCTGTTTGTACGTCTCAGCGTTCTGCTCGATCTCCTCGCGCGAGAGCGCCGGACGCGTCGTTTTCTTGCCGGTCGGATCGCCGATGAGCCCGGTGAAGTCACCGATCAGAAAGATGACGCGGTGGCCGAGCTGCTGGAAGTGCTTCATCTTCCGGATCACGACCGTGTGCCCGAGGTGAATATCCGGCGCCGTCGGATCGAAGCCGACCTTGACCGTGAGGGGCTTGCCGCGTGCCAGCTTCGCCTTCAGATCATTGCGTTCGATGAAATCGACGGTCCCCTTGCCGAGGAAGTCGAGCTGTTCGTCGAGAGACATGGGGGGATTGTAGTTGGTCGCGGTTGCGGGGTCTCGCGGTTGCGCGGTCTCGCGGTGGTCTCTGAGTTGCTGAGTTGCTTGGTTGCTGACTTCATGGATCACCCACCAACCCAGCAACCCAGCAACCCGGCAACCTTGTGACCCAGCAACCGCCGCGAGACCCCGGGACCGCGCAACCGCGCGACCCCGCTACCGCGCTACCGCGCGCCAGGAATTTGACAGCCGCAAATCGAGTCTCTACACTTCGCCACCCGATGAACACCAACTTCGCTCACGCGCTCCACCACCACCATCACCACGTGATGTAGGGGTGCCGCACGCGCCCCGATCGGACAAGGGGCGCTCAGCGAATGTAGCCGACTGACCTGAACCTCTTCTCCGATTGCGGGGATGAGGTTTTTGACTTTATGGCTACGAAATCGAGATATCCGACAGGGGTTCACCCGTTGCTGGCCGACGAGACAGCGCGGCGGCGGCGCATCGAGGCGCGCTTCGTCGACATCTTTGCCGACGCCGGCTTCGCCGAGGTCGTTCTGCCGATCATCGATTACGTCGAGCCGTACGCCGCTCTGGTCGACAGCGCGGCGGCGAAGCAGAGCTATCGCTTCGTCGACCGTGAAGGCGATCTGGTGGCCATCCGCTCCGACTTCACGCCGATGCTGGCGCGTGCGCTCGCACCGGCGCTCTCCCAGGAGGCGCTGCCTCTTCGCCTTTTCTACCGCGGCGACGTCATTCGCGTGGAAGCGTCCCGCCTCGGCACGAACCGGGAGCTGTTTCAGATCGGGGCGGAGATCGTCGGCGACGGCTCGATCGACGCCGATGTGGCCATGCTCCGGCTGGCCGCCGATCTCGTCAACGAGCCGGCGGTGGTCTACAACGACGTCTCCATTGCCGCCGTGCTGATCGCGCAGTCGGGAGCGGTGCGGGAGGCGCTCGCCGAGAAGCGGATGACCTCCGGCGTGCCGGCCGCGCTGCAGACCATCGTGTCGAAACTGATCTCGGGCCAAGCCACGCTCGACGACGTGGCACCGTTCGCCCCCGAGGCGGCGGCGCGGTTGTGCGCGATCGGCGATGCGCTGGCCGGCAACGACACCTTCGTCCTTCACCTCGATGACGTCGACGACATCGGCTACTACACCGGCCTCCGATTCCGCGTGTACGCGGGCAGCGCACGTGCAAAGGTGGCGCAGGGCGGCCGCTACGACACACTCTATGAACGCTTCGGCCAACCTGCCGCGGCCATCGGTTTCACATTCACGATCGACGACCTGGATTGAACGACATGCGCATTGCCATACCAAAGGGGCGGCTGCAGGACAAGGCACTCGGCGTCTTTGCCGCCGCCGGATACGACGTGCCGTCGGAGGCGGACCTGAGCACACGGAAGCTCGTCTTCGACCGCGGCGGCATCGAATGGATCTTTGTCAAAGACTGCGACGTCCCCGTCTACGTCGAGCACGGCGCCGCCGATGCCGGCGTGGCCGGACTCGATCAGATCCTCGAACATGAGTGTTCGGCCTACCAGCCGGTGGAGTTCCCGTTCGGCCGCTGCCGGATGATGCTGATCGCGGCGCCCGGTGCGCCGCCCATCACGAAGGTGGCCACGAAATATCCCCGCATCGCGCGGCAGTATCTCGAGAGCCGCGGCATCCGGGCCGAGATCGTCCCCTTAGGCGGCTCGGTCGAGCTTGCGGCGGTGCTGAACCTGACCTCGCACGTCGTCGACCTCGTCGAGACCGGCGAGACGGTGCGCGTCCACAAGCTCGAGCTGCAGGAGGTGATCGCCGAAATCTCGCCGCGGCTGATCGTCGGAAAGAACTTCTATCGCACCGAGCCGAAGCTGGTGCGCGAGCTGATCGCGCGTGTGGAGGAGGCAGTGAATGTGGCGCGGTGAAGGAAGAACAATCATGCGACCTGATGAGATAGACCTCGCGCTGCGCGAACTCGAAGTCCGCCGCGGCGCGTCAAATGAAGACGCCATGCGCGTCGCGGGCGAGATGATCGACGGCGTTCGCGCGCGCGGCGATGCGTTTGTGGCCGAGCAGATCGCGCGGTTCGATGGAGTCGCGCTGGACAAGATCCTCATCGTGCCGCGTGAAACATCGATCGATCCGGCCATGCGCGAGGCCATCGAGACCGCCATCGAGCGGATCGACGCGTTTCATCGCCCGCAGCGGCCGGAGTCGTATCAATGGAACGGAATGGAGCACCGCGTCCGCCCGCTGCGGCGCGTCGGCATCTACGTCCCGGGCGGCCGTGCGGTCTATCTGTCGACTCTGATCATGTGCGCGGTTCCGGCGCGAATCGCCGGCGTGCCGGAGCTGGTCGTCATCACCACCCCCTCCGCCGCGTCGCGCGATGAGCTGCACTACGCCTGCACACGCCTCGGCGTCCGCGCGATCTACTGCTGCGGAGGGGCTGCCGGCGTGGCCGCGGCGGCGCTCGGTACCGAATCGCTGCAGCGCGTCGACAAGATCGTCGGACCCGGCAATCAATACGTGACGGCGGCGAAGGCTCGCCTCGTCGGCACCGTCGGCATCGACATGACCGCCGGCCCGACCGAGCTTGTCGTCATCGCCGATGAGTCGTCGGACGCGGCCCTGGTGCAGGCGGACCTCGACGCGCAAGCGGAGCACGGCCCGGACTCGGCGGTCATCTGCATCGCCATCGGCCGGCCGCTCGATGTCCGCGCCACTATGAACCTCAACGTGGAATCGGTGAAGGATGCCGTCGCTCTTGCCGACCGCATCGCGCCGGAGCATGTGTCGATTCATGCGCGCGGAGCCGCGGAGATCGCGAAGCAACTGGAGAACTGCGGCGCGATCTTCTGCGGGCCGTATTCGCCGGTGGCCGCGGGCGACTATGTGGCCGGGCCGAATCATGTGCTTCCGACCGGCGGAAGCGCGCGCTTCTTCTCGCCGCTCGGCGTCTACGACTTCGTGAAGCGTTCCAACGTCATCACGTTGACCGCCGAGGAGCTGGCGCGGATCAGCGACGCCGGCGAACGAATCGCCAACTTTGAAGGATTGCCGAAACACGCCGCCTCGATCGCGGCACGGAGGACTCATGTCGCGTGACGTCGTAGCGGCCATGACCGCCTACACGCTGGAGCTGCGCGAGGCGGAGATCAAGCTCAATCAGAACG
>DATLWH010000929.1:0-5468 GCA_035576505.1 Thermoanaerobaculia bacterium
GGGACCATCCGGCGCGTTCGCCAGACGCTTCTGGCCACGAACCTCGCCCAGGGCGCGCTGATCGCCTGGAAGATCGACGACTCGCTCATCGACGCGGCCTTCGATTTCATCGCCAAACGCGACCCCTTCTCCGGTCACGTCGTCATCCGCAACTGCGAGAATGGGCAGACCGAATGGCGGCTCTGGACGACGTTGAAAGTGCCAACCGGCTTCTCCGTCGAAGCGCACTGCGAATACCTGCGCCGCCAGATCGGCGCCGAGCGTTACCGCATCATGCCCTCGCTGCGGGCCTTCGTCCTCGGTGTGGGCCATATGCGGCGCAAAGGGATGAAGCCCGGCGAGAAGTCGTCGCTGCTCGCCGAGGTGATGGAGCCGTCGATCGTCGAGCTCTCCGCGGGTGAGTGGAGCGTGCTCGTCGCCCTCAAGAGCGATTTCACGCCGGACGAGATCGGCGAAGGGATGTGGGAGCGCCGCGCTCGCACCGCCGGCATCGACGAGGAGACATTCTTCAGCATCGCCGAAGACCTCGATCGCCGCGGCGTGATCGGTCGCTTCTCCACCTTTCTCGAGCACGTCAAGCCGGTGGCAGGCCAGGAGCGGCTGTCGAGTTTCAATGGTCTCTTCCACTGGGCTGTACCGCCCGGGCGCGAGATCGAAGCCGGACGCGAGATCGGCCGCTTCGCCATCCTCACACACTGCTACTGGCGCGACGCCGGTCCGGAGCTCAACAACGTCAACATCATGGCCGTGGCCCATGGCGAGACCAAAGAACAGGTCATGGCCCACAAGGCTGCCATCGACGAGCATCTCAACGCCATCGGCATCGGCTTCACCTACACCAACGTCTACTGGGGCGGGCGCGCGGAGATCAAGCCTTCGGAAGTCTCTCCCGTCGCCTATCACGACTGGGCGCGAAAGGCAGGTGTGTCACAGACACCCCTGTCCGCTGTGGCATCGAGGTAGTCAGGCAAATGCACGGGCAGGAGTGTCCGTGCCACGAGGACATCGTATGAACGCCAAGATCGACTTCAATCTCAATCCATTCGTGGTGATCTGGGAGAGCACCCGCGCGTGCGACCTGTCGTGCGTGCATTGCCGCGCCGCCGCGCAACCGCGCCGCAGCCAGTTCGAGCTGACGACGGAGGAAGGCTACCGGCTGATCGACGACATCGCCCTCCTGCAGCCGAAAGTCTTCGTGATCACCGGCGGCGATCCGCTCAAGCGCGAAGACACGTACGACTTCATCGCCTACGCGAGAAAGGTCGGGCTGGAGCCGTCGGTAACGCCGAGCGCCACGCCGCTGCTCACCGAGGGAGCCATTTCCCGCATGAAACAACGCGGCGTGGCCCGCCTGGCCATCAGCCTCGATGCCTCGCGCGCCGATCTGCACGACGAGTTCCGCCGCGTTCCGGGCTCGTTCGACATCACCATCCGCGCCATCCGCGCCGCTGCCAGCGAGGGCATCCCCGTCCAGATCAATACGACGGTGACGCGCCGCACGATCGACGATCTCCCCCAGATGGTCAACCTTCTGCGCGACCTCGGCATCGTGATGTGGAGCGTTTTCTTCCTCGTCCCCACCGGACGCGGGAAACAGGCCGATCTGATCACCCCCGAAGCGGTCGAACAGCTTTTCGGTTTTCTTTACGACACCAGCAAGCGCGTCCCCTTCGCCATCCGGACGACCGAGGCCATGCACTACCGCCGTTACATGCTGCAGCGGATGGCCGCGGAGAGGGGAGAGTCGATCGACAATCTTCTCGACCCCGCCACCGGTCTCATCGACGCCTCCACGCTCTTCCTGCAGAACGGCCCACGCAAGATGCCGCTCGGCGTGCAGGCCCAGACCGGAGCCGTCTCCCGCGCCCCGCGCGGCGTGAACGAAGGGAAAGGCTTCGTCTTCATCTCTCACCTTGGCGACGTCTATCCGAGCGGGTTCCTGCCGCTCAAAGCCGGCAACGTCAAGCGCCAATCCCTCGGCGACATCTATCGTTCGAGCGACCTCTTCATGGGCCTTCGCGACAGCACCAACCTCAAAGGAAAATGCGGCCTCTGCGAGTTCCGCGACCTCTGCGGCGGCTCCCGCGCCAGAGCCTGGGCCATGACCGGCGACGTCTACGCCGCCGATCCGCTCTGCACCTACATGCCCGCGGGAGTGCGCTACGCGACGGCGTAGTGATCTTGCGGTCGCGCGGTTGCGGGGTTGCCGGTCTCGCGGTTACTGAGTTGCAGGTTGCTGGGAGACGGTGAGATTTTGCTGTAAACGCATCACCGTCTCCTCGCAACCCCAAAGGCGGATGTGAGATAGTTCCCCATCCATCCAGGAAGGACGGCCATGATGAGTAGAGTTCGCCCGGTGCTCGTACTCTTTCTAGCGCTTCTTTTCGCCGCGTGCGCGCACGCCAGCGGCACGCTGTTCGGACTTCGCAACCCCGGCGACGGCGGCCGGCAGGTGGTCATCGTCGATCCGGTGACCGGCGTGGTCACGCCGGTCAGCGCGAGTATCTCGCCGCCGCTGCCGTCGGCCTCGGGCGTGAACGCGCTCGACGCTGGCGGTCACCGCTTCTTCTTCATCGCCACCCCCTCGAGCGAGACCGATTCGCGCCTCTTCACGGTCGACACGCAGACCGGCGCGCTGCTCTCGTCGCCCACCATCGCCGGCAGCGCCGCCGCGCCGTTCCAGTCGCTCGATTACGACGCGGGCGAAGCGGCGCTCTACGGCCTGCGCAATCCCGGCGATGCGGGCCGGCAGGTGGTCCGCATCGACGTCGCTACGGCCGCGGTCACCCCGGTGAGCGTGAGCATCGCTCCTCCGAACGCGGCCCCTTCGGGCGTCTCCGCGCTCGACGCGCCCGGGAACCGATTCTTCTTCGTCGGCACCCCGAGCCCTGATCCGAACCAGCACATCTACACCGTCAACACCGCCACCGGCGCGATCATCAGCTCGCCTGTTGTCAGCGCCGGCGTTGGCGTCCTCGGCATGGTCTACGACGAGGCCGAGTCGAAGCTGTTCATCTGGCAGAACCCCGGCGACGGTGGGCGGCAGATCGCACTGCTCGACCCCGCCACGGGCGCCGTCACTCCGGTGAGCGCAAGCATCGCGCCGCCGCTCGGCTCGTCATCAGGAGTTCTCGCTCTCGATGCCGCCGGCAACCGGATCTTCTTCGCCGGCGTGCCGGCGGCCGAGACGGACTCGCGTTTGTACACCGTCGATACAAATACCGGCGCGGTGATCAGCAATCCGACGGTCGTCGGCAGCGCCATCCAGTTTTTCTCGGGCCTGGAGTTCGCGCCCCCCGCGCCGCCGCCCGTCATCACCGTGGTCATCGACATCAAGCCGGGCAGCTTCCCGAACAGCGTCAACGTCGGAAGCTCGGGCGTCATCCCGGTGGCCATCATGACCACTCCGTCGTTCGACGCCACGACGGTGGACGCCTCCACGGTGCGCTTCGGTCCCGGAAATGCGGTCGAAGCACACGGCCGAGGGCATCTGGAAGACGTCGACGGCGACGGCCACCTCGACATGGTCCTGCACTTCCGCACCGACGCCTCGGCCATTCCCTGCGGCGCCACCTCGGCCACGCTGACGGGACAGACCACGGGCGGTCAAGCCATTACGGGGACGGACTCGGTCAGGACCATTTGCAGATGAGGGTCGCGTGCCTTCTGCGGAAGGCACGCGGCGTTGCCACATGCCCACTTCGGGCAGTAGAATGCCCAAAATGGGTGGAATGGCACTTAAGCATTCGCGAACTGCTCGGGCACGCAAGCAAGACGTAGCCGTCTCCCGCGGAGGCACAAGCATCGCGGATGCGCTGCTGACGAAGACGCAGCAGCGGGTCCTGTTGCTGTTCTTCGGACAACCCGATCGTTCGTTCTTCAAACAGGAGCTGATCGACCGCGCCGAGTCCGGCTCCGGCGCGGTGCAGCGCGAGCTGGCGCGGCTCGTCGACAGCGGGCTCGTTACCGTCTCGCGGATCGGCAGTCAGAAGCACTATCAAGCCAACGTCGAAGCCCCTGTTTTCGAGGAGCTCCGAGGAATCGTGACGAAGACGATCGGTCTGGCCGACCCGTTGCGCGCGGCGCTCGGGCCACTCGCCAAACGGATCGATCTCGCCCTCGTCTACGGTTCGGTGGCGAAGGGAAACGATCGCGCCCAGAGCGATATCGACCTTCTCGTCGTCGGGAACGGTGTCACGCTGGAAGATCTTTTCACACGGCTCGGCCCGGTTGAGAAGAGGCTCGGCCGTACGATCAGCCCAACGCTCTACACGCACGAAGAGTTCGTGCGGCGGCGGCGCGCAGGGAACGCGTTTTTGCAGAAGGTGCTCGGTGGGGAGCATATCGTCCTGATTGGAACCGAAGATGGCGTTGACTAGCCTCGATAACCTCGTACGAGTGGGCCAGCTCAAGGCCGAGCCACCGGCCCAATCAGAGCTGGATGGACTGATCCGCTCTGGGATGGCCAGGCTGAACGATGCAGAGAACAAAGCGCTGTCACTGGAAAGCCGTTTCGACCTCGCTTACAACGCCGCGCACGCTCTCTCGCTCGCTGCATTGCGCTGGCACGGTTATCGGTCGGACAATCGCTACCTCGTCTTCCAGACTTTGGCTCACACGCTGAAACTCCCGGCGGAACAGTGGCGTGTGCTTGACAGCGCGCACCGCAAACGAAACTTTATTGAGTATGAAGGCCTCGCTGACGTCGATGAGCAACTCGTGGCCGCCCTTCTCCGCGTGACGGGCGAAGTGGCGGCGCGCGTCACGAAGCTCGGAACGGTGAAGTAACTCGAAGCTGCGCAGACGCCAGAACGATGCCCACGAACAGGGGCAAGGACTTCCGCGGCTCTCGCCTATGTTCATCTCACCGTGGCCGGTGAGCATCATCACGGCCTCCGCGGCGGCCTCGCGATAAGGATGACCGGAACGACCGTGACAACAAACTGGAGATTGAGATGAAACGGATGATTGGTAGTTTCGCACTGGCGCTTCTCTGTGTACCTGCTCTCGTCGCTCAGATGCCCGATGCTGAGAAGCCGGCCATGATGCCCGAATGCGCGGCGATGATGCAGCAGCACGACGCGATGCAGAAGCACATGGCGGAGATGGACGCAAAGCTTCAGACGCTCGTCGATCAGATGAACAAGGCTAAGGGTGCGGCGAAGGTCGACGGCATGGCCGCGGTCATCAACGAGCTCGTGGCGCAACGCGCCATGATGCAGAAGCAGATGGCGGACATGCAGCCGAAGATGATGGATCACATGATGGAGCACATGAAGAGCGGCGCGATGAAAGGGATGGACGATTCGATGGCCGACTGCCCCATGATGAAGAAAAGCGAAAAAGCACAGACGCCGCCGGCCGCCGAACATCAGCACTGACGGGAAGCCGTCTCGATCGATGACTTGCTTTCAACACAAAGCGAATCACACGCGAGACCCGGAGACCCCGCAACCGCGTCTCACCTC
>DATLWH010000930.1:0-3582 GCA_035576505.1 Thermoanaerobaculia bacterium
CCGACAGACTGCGGACGACCTCGACACCCCTCCCCGGGCGGGGGATAGCGTATCGCCCGCCCGGCCCGCGCCGAAGCCCTCACCCGTTTTCATCCGTGGTGACGCGGCGCGGCACCATCTCGTCTCAGGATGACAGGAAGGATGACAGGATTTGATGACAGCGACGTTCACTCCTCGTCCGGGCCCCAGATCGAAGCGAGGTCGATCTCGGCTTCCGGGAACGGATCGGCGCGGACCACGTCGTTACCGCTGTACGTATGAACCCGGCTCCAGCGCTCACCCTCGAGCGTGAACACTTCGAAGAGGCGTGCGATGGGGTCGATGATCCAGAGCCACGGCACGACGTTCCTCGCGTAGATGTCCATCTTCTTGCCGCGGTCGATGCGCGCGGTAGTCGGCGAGATCACCTCGCAAACCCAGTCAGGCGGGACGATGAAGCGATGGTCCTTCGGGATCTGAGGCATCCGCTCGCGCCGCCATCCCGCAAGATCGGGAACGACGACCTGTTCGCCGAGGTGAAGCTCCGGCTCGTCGACGATCCACCATCCTCCCGGACCACCGCGGCCGAGGCGATAGGGAAAGCCGATCAACATACCGAGGACCGACGACATATCGGCATGCGGTCCTGCGGGCCGCGGCCACGCATAAAGATCGCCGTCGATCAGCTCGGCGACCATGTTCTCCGGCACCTTCAGCAAATCCTGATAGGTCGCCGTCCCGCGGCTTCGCGCCTTCATGGCATCAATTGTACGCGTCCACTCTTTCCGCTAAGGTTCACCGCCATGCCGCGACGCCGATTCCTCCCACTCCTGCTCACGTTCTTCGCCCTGACGGCGTATGCCGCTCCACGGCGAGTGGACATCGTCATCACCGGCGGAACCGTGATCACGATGGCAGGTCCGAACATCGACAACGGCGCCGTGGCCATCGACAAGGGGGACATCGTCGCCGTCGGCAAGTCGGGAGACATCGCCAAACGGTTTGCGGGGCGCGAGACCATCCAGGCACGCGGCATGGCTGTCCTACCCGGCTTCGTCAACGCGCACACGCATGTGCCGATGACGCTCTTCCGCGGCATCGCCGATGACCGCGATCTGATGGATTGGCTGCAGAACTTCATCTTCCCGGCCGAGGCAAAGAACGTCGATCGCGACTTCGTGCGGTGGGGAACGCGGCTGGCCGCCGCGGAGATGATCGAATCGGGGACGACGACGTTTACGGACATGTACTACTTCGAGAGCGATATCGCCGCCGAGGCCAAGAAGGCCGGATTGCGAGCCGTCGTCGGCGAAACGATGATCGACTTCCCGGTGGCCGACAACAAGACATGGGATGCCGCCATCGCCTACGTACGCGACTTCGTCAAACGCTGGCAGGGCGACCGTCTCATCACGCCGGCGCTGGCGCCGCATTCACCGTACACAGTGTCACGCGCGCACCTCGAGCAGGTCCGGGCCCTGGCCACCGAGCTGCGCGCACCGATCCTCATCCACGTTGCCGAGACAAAGAACGAGGCGGCGCAGATCAAAGACAACACCGCCGGCCTCTCCCCTGCCGCCTATCTCGACTCCATCGGCTTCCTCGGCCACGACGTCGTCGCCGCGCACGGTGTCTGGCTGACGCCGGACGACATCAGGACGTTTGCGGCAAAACGTGTCGGCGTCGCGCACTGCCCCGAGAGCAACATGATGCTGGCCTCGGGCGTCGCGCCGGTCGTCGACTTGCACCGCGCCGGCGTCGCCGTCGGCCTCGGCACCGATGGGCCGGCCGGCTCGAACAACAACCTCGACATGGTCGAAGAGTCGGCCAGCGCGGCGCGGCTGCAGAAAATCACACGCGGCGATCCGAAAGCGCTCAGCGCCCGCGACGTGCTGGAGATGGCCACGCTCGGCGGCGCACGCGTCCTGGGCATGGAGAATCGCATCGGCACGCTCGAAGCCGGCAAGCGCGCAGACGTCGTCATCATCGACCTGCAGCAGCCCAAATCCCAGCCGGTCTATGCCGTCGAGTCGGCCATCGTCTACGCCGCGTCCGGCAGCTCCGTCGTCACGACCATCTGCGACGGCAAGGTGCTCATGCGCAATCATCACGTGCTGACGGTGGACGTGCCGGCCGTGCTGGCGAAAGCGAAGGAGTACCGGGATCGGGTGAGAAAGAGCCTCGGTAGATAGTGGATTAGTGGATTGGAGGGTTCGGTGATTCCGTAGACTCGAAATGGCGAGGTCATCAACGCAACCAGATCTCGAATCGACTAATCCACTAATCCACTAATCGACTTATCCACTAAACTCCACCCTCATGAAACGACTCCTCATCGCATCACTCCTCCTCATCGCTTCGGCGGCGCAGGCCAAAGAGGTGCTGCCGTGGATCGAGAATGACTATACGAAGGCGATCGCTCATGCCAAAGCCGCGGACCTGCCGGTCTTCGTCGAGGCGTGGGCGCCGTGGTGACACACCTGCCGCTCCATGAGGGCCTTTGTCTTCACGGACAAATCCCTCGAGCGGTACGCCGGACGGTTCGTCTGGCTCTCGATCGATACGGAAAACCCAAAGAACACGGCCTTTCTGAAAGCGCATCCGATCAGCATCTGGCCGACGTTGCTCATCCTCGATCCGAAGGACAAGGTCGTCTTCCGCTACGCCGGCGGCGGGACGGTCCCTCAGATCCGCAAGCTGCTCGATGACGGCGAGCGGGCCGCGCGCGGATCACACGCGAAGGCTGACACCGCGCTGGTTCGCGCGGACGCTCTGGCCGCGCAGGGAAAACAGGCCGAGGCGGCCAAAGCCTTCGACGAAGCCATCGCCGAGGCGCCGAAGGACTGGCCGCGCCTCGGGCGCGCCTCCGAATCCTTCGTCTTCGCCCTGGCGCAGAGTCACGATGCCCAGCGTTGTGCCGAGCGGGCCCTCGCGCTCTACCCGCGCGTGCGGGGAACATCATCGGCCGTCAACGTCTCCAGCACAGGCCTGTCGTGCGCGACCGATCTCGACGCGAAGTCATGGAACCGCTCTGAGCTCATCGCCGGCCTGGAGAAAGCCACGCGCGAAACGCTCGCCGCGGCCGACAGGATCGCCATGTCCGCCGACGACCGCTCCGGTCTTTATGAGTCGCTCGCCGACGCACGCGATCAGGCCAAGGACGAACCCTCCGCGCGCATGCTGCGCGAGCAGTGGGCTGCCTTCCTGGAAGGCGAGGCCGCCAAGGCTAAGACTCCCGATCAACGCGCCGTCTTCGATTCGCATCGTCTCGAGGTCTACCTCGGCCTCAAGCAGCCCGAGAAAGCGATCGTCATGCTGGAACAGTCGGAACGCGATCTGCCAAAGGACTACAACCCGCCGGCGCGTCTCATCTCCGCCTACCGGGCTGCCGGCCGCTACGACGATGCGCTGGCCGCATCCGACCGCGCTCTGAAACTGGCCTACGGCCCACGGAAAGTGGGCATCTACCGTAACCGCGCCGCTACCTATCTGGCCAAAGGAGACAAGGAAGCGGCCCGCAGGACGATCGAAGAAGCGATCCACTTCGCCCAGTCGCTGCCGGCCGAGCAGCGCAGCGACGGGTTGATCGCGTCGATGAAGAAG
>DATLWH010000931.1:0-2400 GCA_035576505.1 Thermoanaerobaculia bacterium
CTTCTGGTCGAGTTACGCCCGCGAGTACATGTTTCATCATCTGCTGATGTCGAAGGGCTACCTCGTGCTCGACATCGACTACCGCGGTTCACGCGGCTACGGCCGCGACTGGCGCACGGCCATTTACCGGCACATGGGCGGAAAAGACCTCGATGATCAGGTCGACGCGGCGCGCTGGCTCGTGAAAGAGCACGGAGTCGATCCGAAGAGGATCGGCATCTACGGCGGAAGCTACGGCGGCTTCATCACGCTGATGGCGATGTTCACGACGCCCGACGTCTTCGCCGCCGGCGCGGCGCTGCGCCCGGTGACCGACTGGGCCGCGTACAACCATCCGTACACGTCGGACATCCTCAACCTGCCCCAGAGCGACGCCGAGGCCTATCGGAAATCGTCGCCGATCTACTTCGCGCAGGGACTCAAAGGGCGGCTTTTGATCTGTCACGGCATGGCCGACACGAACGTGCATTTCCAGGACAGCGTCCGCCTCGTCCAGCGCCTGATCGAACTGCGGAAGACAAACTGGGAACTGGCGCCATACCCGGTGGAGAACCACGGATTCATGGAGCCGACGAGTTGGGCGGACGAGTACAAGCGGATTCTGAAGTTGTTCGAGGGGATGTAGCTGCGCTTTGGCGATTCTGCCGCGTTAGCGGCAATCGGACGGTAGCCAGGGGTGCGAGCGTTTTTTGCGAGCACCCCTGGTAAAGAGGCGTCGTGATTTGTGCCGCGTCAGCGGCACTGGAGTCATCGGGACTCCATCCAGTGCCGCTAACGCGGCACGCTTTCAAGAGATAACGCTGACCAGGGGTGCTCGCAAAAAGCCGCTCGCACCCCTGGCTACCTTCTTGAGCCGCTATCGCGGCGTCGTAAATGTCCCATCTCCAGCGTGCGTCGAAGCCGCGCCATAATGAGCATATGCGTCCCGTAGCCTCCCCATCCGAAAGCAACGTCTCCCGCGGTTTCGTGCATCTGCGCGAGGGCATCGAGGCCTTCCTTCGCTTCGCGCGGGGGAAGGTGTGGGAGGAGGCGTCGATGCGGGAGCGGCTGCACGCGCTCTCCGTCGCCGTGCGGCGGCCGATGCTCGATGCCATGCGCGAGACAGAGCGGCGCTACCGCGATCAGGACGCCAAGCGGCTCTACTACCTCTCGATGGAGTTCCTCATGGGCCGCGCCCTCGGGAACAACCTGACCAACCTCGAGCTGTACGACGAAGCCAAGGCCATCATCGCCGAGCTCGGCGTCGACTTCGAGGAGCTCCAGGCCATCGAGCACGACGCCGCCCTCGGCAACGGCGGCCTGGGACGCCTGGCGGCCTGCTTTCTCAATTCGCGGGCCTCGCTCAACCTTCCCGGCTTCGGCTACGGCATCAACTACGAGTTCGGCCTCTTTCGGCAGACCTTCGTCAACGGGTACCAGCACGAGAAGCCGGATCACTGGCTCGACGAGGAAGGCTCACCGTGGCTCGTCGATCGCGCCGACGAGACGGTCGTCGTCCCGATCTACGGCGCCATCGCCCATACGACCGTCGGCGGCGTCTACAAGCCGTCATGGGTCGACTACAAGGTCATCGTTGGCGTGCCGCACGACATGCCCATCGTCGGTTACGGCGGAGAGACGGTGAACGTGCTGCGCCTCTACACGGCGCGGTCGTCCGACGAATTCGACATCGGCATCTTCAACTCCGGCGACTACATCGCCGCCGTGCAGCACAAGATCAACACCGAGGCCATCTCGAAGATCCTCTATCCGTCCGACCTGGTCGACCGGGGACGGGAGTTGCGTCTGTTGCAGGAGTACTTCCTGGTGGCCTGCTCCGTGCGCGACATCGTGAAGCGCTATCGCGAGGCGCACGACGGGTTCGACGAGTTCTCGTCGAAAGTAGCCATCCAGATGAATGACACGCATCCATCGCTCACCGTCGTCGAGCTGATGCGGCTGTTCATGGACGACTACGGTCTTCCGTGGGAGCAGGCCTGGGCCATCACGGTGGAGACCTGCGGCTACACGAACCACACGCTCATGCCCGAGGCCTCGGAGAAGTGGCCGTTCGATCTTCTGGAGCGGCTTCTGCCTCGCCATCTGCAGATCATTCAGGAGATCAACAGGCGTCTGCTGGCCGAGGTGGATCGGCGCTTTCCGGGCGAACCGGCGATGCACCAGCACGTCTCGCTCTTCGACGGCGGAGACCGGCGCAACGTGCGCATGGGTAATCTGGCCATGGCCGGCAGCCACTCGATCAACGGCGTGGCCGCGCTGCATTCGGAGCTCGTGAAGACGACGCTCGCACCGGAGTTCCACCAGCTCTACCCGGAGCGCTTCAACAACAAGACGAACGGCGTGACGCCGTTCGTCTTGTTGTTGAAGCGCTCCGGGTAGAGCTGGTGGAACTCCGGTGCG
>DATLWH010000932.1:0-5976 GCA_035576505.1 Thermoanaerobaculia bacterium
GACGACGTTGCGGGCCTTGGCCGGGACGACGTCGACGGCGTCGAAGAGCGCGTCGGGCATCCGGTAGTGGGCGAGGATCGTCCCGTCGATGTCGGCGACGGAGATGACCATGCGCGAGTAGCTGCTGAGCGGGAGCCGCACCTGGGCGCGGGTCCGTTTCGAGGCCGCTACCGCCCGCTGGACGACGGCATCGACCTGCGTCGCTGTCAGGCCGCCGGCGAACGCGCTGGCGTACGGACCGACCAGGTAGCCGTTCGGGGGGCAGCCGCCGTTGAAGGGTCCATAGACGAACGTCCCGTTCGTAAAACCCGCGGCGGAGCCAGGCGAGGAGCCCGGCAATTGCTGGAGGCCGACCGGCAGGCCATTGGCGTTGAAGCGTAACTTCTGATCGGGTCCGATGAACGGGAGGCGGATTCCGTCGACGAAGACATTCTGCGGCTGCAGCAGCGGATACGACGGCAGGGGGATGATCGGAGCGACGCCGGCGTTGAGCGGCCCGAAGGCGCCGGTCACGGCCGCGAACTCCGCCAGTTGTGGATCGCCGGGGATGCCGGCGACTCCAACGGCGCCGAGCAGCTTGCCGGTTCGGGCAATGCCCTGGTTGACGGCGCTGGTGTCGAGGATGCGGTAGAGCGGAATGCCACCGGCATTGACCGGGCGATTGTTGATGTCCTGCGGATAGGGAGCGTCATCCGGCAGGACCTTCCCGGTGATGAGACCTGCGCCGCAGCCGGAACGGTCGGTGGCGGGGCAGGGCTTGGGGGCGCCGGTGAACGCGGCGAACTGCCCGATCGACTTCGCGCGGGGAACGCACTGATTCACATTCCACAACACGTTCAGGTCGCAGCCGCGGTTGGACTGCTCGATGCCGTACAGCGCGCCCACCGGGGCGTTGGTGACGCCGGGGGGGAAGTGGACCTGGGCGATGGTGCGGACGGTGCGGGAGGAGAGCGGTGCCTGACTGTTACTGAAGAAGGCGGCGGTGCGGGCCACGCCGAGGGCGATGTCGTCGTTGGCGGGATTGGCGTTCGCCTGGCGGAACACCGCCACCGGACGGCCGGTGCGGTCGACGATGGCGATCGTGGCGGTATCACCGGCCAGAGCGCTGGCGGCGGCGCGGACGATCTCGTTCGCCTCCGCTTTCGACATGGCGCTGAACGATTCCGGGGTCCCGCTTCCGATGGTGCCGTCGGTGCAGAGATCAGGAACGGCCGCACTCAGGGGGATGGCGCACGAAGGGGGATCGGGGGTGGTCGCCAGCTCGTACACCCGCCTGCCGGCCGTGCGGCCGGAGCCCTGCGCGAGACAGACGGAAGCGGCGGCCAGAATGAGGATCGACGCGATACTGAGACGCATCCGAATGGTCTCCCTCCCCCTACAGCTAAATCTTTACAGCTAAATCTGATACACGAATGTGGCCGCGTTGTCGGCCAGGACGAGGACGTCGCCCCGTTTGAGCTGAACTTCCGTGATCCGCTCGCCGCCGGCCTTGCCGAGAAACGTACCGTTCGTCGAGTTCTGATCGATGGCCATTACCTTACCATCACGCGGAATGATCCGCACATGCCGTTTGGAAATTCGGTTGTCGGCGATGGCCACCTGCGACATGGCCGGATCGCGTCCGATGTAGAGGCCGCCCTCGTCGATGACGAAGCGCTGGCCTTCCAGCGCGCCGGCCGTGCACTGAATGAGGCCGTACCACTGCACCATCACGGTCGCACCCGCTTCCGGCTGCGCTGTCGGGATGGCTGCCATCTTCGTGACGTCGACCGCCTTGGGCGGCGGCGCGGCGGGCGGGGCGGGGGGCGGGGGAGGAGCCGCCGGAGTCTCGGAGCCTTGCAGCGGCGGGATCTGGGGGGCGGCCGACGGCGGCGGCGCGGACGCTCCGCGCACTCCCGCGGCGCGATCGAGCTCGCCTGCCCGGATGCGCTGGAAGAGCGCCAGCCCGGCCGGCACCAGCACCACCAGCAGCAAGAGGACAATGGCCCACAAGAGAACCGTCTCGATCATCCGCGATCCGCCTCCAACCTTCGCCGTTCGTGGCGTCCCTTTCCCGTAGGAAGCCGCCAATTTTGTCAACAAAACCTTCGAGCGCTCATGATACTCATGACACGTCGCGCAGCTACTGGATGTTTTTGCCGACTGCCCGCCGTGGCATCCGGTGCAATCTTTCCGCACGGGCATCAACACCTCTGATGTCTTAGTGCTCTGGCGTGCGTTTTCGTGACACGACTCGCAGGCAAGAGTGCGATGTTCCGTGTGCGCGAACTTCGCCTGCAGGAACCAGCGGGTCGGAATCTCCGGTGGTTTCGCGGCGATCCTCGTTCCGGAGCGCTCGATGGGGTGGCACTTGCTGCATTTCGTCTTGATGACCTGCTCGGCGTTGAGAACGGCCCGCTCGTCGGGAGCGACGGGCGGCCGCGAGGTCAGGATGCGCCGGATCTCTTCCGGGCTCTTGCCGACGATGTCGCGGTTCCCGGCGTACGTAGCCAGCACGAAGCCGTAGACCAGCCCTGGATCGCCGCCGTGCGGAACTTCGACGTCGGGGAACCGCGGATCGAAGGTCAGTTTGTGGCATCGCTGGCAGTGGTTTCGAAAACTAATAGGGGCGGGATCGACTTTCCCCTTCGTCTCCACGAGCTTGTGGCATTGGACGCACTGCAGCTCTTCGCGCCGCCCCTCTCCGTTGAAAACGCCGCCGGCCTTGAGATGGAGAGCGTGGTTGAAGAGCAGCGTGTCGGGATCGCTGCGCGGCGTGAAATCGGGATGCTGATCGCCGAACGAAAGAATGCGCAGCACCTCTTTCGGCCGGGCCGTGTTCGGATCCGTGACGTGGGCCAGGATGTTGCCGTGGCAGGAGACGCACGTGGCGTCCGCCGCCGCGGAGAGTTTGGCTACGCCGCGATGTTCGGAGTGGCAGTCGGCGCATGCCGGGGCGCCGACCTGGTTCTCGGCGTGGGGCAGCTTGCCGTGGCATTCGGTACAACTCGTGTCGGAGACGCCGCGCCATGGGTCGTGACAGGCCCGGCAGTTTTTGGCGATCGACTCGCCGTTGGCGTCCTTGGCCCGGCTGTGCGCGGAGGAGACTCCCCCCGGCATGAACGCGCTCTGTTTCTCCGGCTTGGTGACCTCGGCCACAACCAGGAAGGCAACAATGAGAAGGATGGCGATGAGCGAGAGCTTCGTCAGCCAGGCGCGTTTGAGCCTGAAAGCGTCGACGTAGTCGATCTTCGGCGCCTTGAGCACGCCGCCACGCGTCCCTCCGGCGACGGGGGCCGCGACGTCGTCGTCAACGCCGGCTCTGCCCGCTGCCGGCGACGTCGAGCTGACGCGGACGAAGAGCGGCTTGCCGGGCTCCAGTACCTGTACTTCGATGCGCAGGTCGCCGATCTCGATGACGTCGCCGCGCGCCAGCCGCGCCGTCTCCACCGGACGCCGGTTGACGTACGTGCCGGTGATGCTCCCCTTGTCGGTGATGACGAAGCCGTTCGCATCGCCTTCGATGACGGCATGTTCGAGCGCGACGGCCGGGTTCTCCGAACGCAGCTCCGCGTTCGTCCCACGCCCGATCCGGAGCAGATTGCTCCGCACCTGCGTCAGCGCCAGCCCGCGACCCGAGGATCGCTGGATGACGAAACTCATGGGAGGGCCGCCCTCACCACGAGATCCTCCCGTAATAGAACACCGCCACGACATGCACGATCGCGAACAGGAGCAGCAAGATCGTGAATGGAATGTGGATGTAGAGCCAGAACTCGAGGACGTTCTTGTAGCGCTGCTGGTAGATGAGGCGGATCAGCAGCTCCTTGCGCTGCCGCGAGACGACGAGCATCTGACGCAGCTCCTCCTGTTCATCCTTTTGCACGAGGCTGAGGAGGTTGGCCCAGTCGCCGGCCGCCAGCGTCTTGACCTTGCGCATGCGCGCGAAGAGCAGCCGCCATCCGGCCAGCCATCCCGGCGCCGCTTCGCGGATGAGCTGGTCGTAGATGCGCTGGAACGGCGCGGAGCGCCCGGAGGCGATGCGCGCCATCTGTTTGCCGAGCTGGTTGAGCTGTTCCGAGATCTCATCGACGGTCAGGTTCGATTCCACTTCCGTCAGCAGCCGCGGCACGGTGACGTAGAGAATCGCGCCGAGCACGCCGCTCGAGACGACGATGGCCACCAGGATGAGCGTGGCCACGGCCACCTTGTCGTGAAAGCGTCCCCCGGTGTGAAAGATGAGGATGACCAGCACCAGGATGCCGAGGTAGATGTGCGATTGCATCCACTGCTCGACCGTCCCGAACGTCGAGCGGTACCAGCGCTTGCGGATGCCGAAGAACGCCAGGAGGAAGCAGAGGAAGAATCCGACGATGCCGTACAAGAGGCCCAAGTGCGAGCCGCCGTGCATGTACTCGTGCTGCGCGTACCAGACAAAGGACGCCGTAAAGGCGATCAGCAGCAGAAAGAGGATGCGGCGCCAGAGGACGCCGGAATTGGCTATGGGCATGAATGTCCGCCCGATTGCGAGTGAGCCGGGGGTCGGGAGTCGGGGGTCGGGAGTCGGAGGAAAAGAACTGGCCGATCCCGCCAATCTCCGACCCCCGACCCCCGACCCCCAACTCCCGAATCCATTGCCCGTTCCGCTCTTGAGATTGGACGTTGCGGCATCTGGAAGCGGTGGGATGCGCGCGAAGGCGCGCTCGGACAATTCAGCCCCGCGCTCGGCGCCATATGCGCTAACTTGTGTCGCGTGCAACCCAGGAACGTCTCGCCGCGATAGCGGCTCAAAGAGGGTAGCCAGGGGTGCGAGCGTTTTTTGCGAGCACCCCTGGTACAAGGTCCCATTGTTGTGTGCCGCGTCAGCGGCACCGGAGTCACGGTTGGCGAGTACGCTCCAGTGCCGCTGGCGCGGCACAACACAATAGACATCCGAACCAGGGGTGCTCGCAAAAAGCGCTCGCACCCCTGGCTACCTTCTTGGGCCGCTATCGCGGCGCCGAGCGTGGCCTTAAAGTGAGCGCGTATGGGGAGTCGGGGGCCGGGGGTCGGGAGTGGGAAGAAAAGAACAGTCTGATCCCGCCAATCTCCGACCCCCGACTCCCGACCCCCGCCAACCGAATCAATCAACATTTCCGTTCCTACCGCTCCCCCCTCGTTATCACCAGCTCTTCCAACGTCGACCGATACTCCTCCGGCGTCAACCGGATCGCCGCCCCGGTCGGGCAGCTCCGCACGCACGCCGGTCCGCCGCTGATCTCGCGGCAGAGATCGCACTTCACGGCCACGGTCTGCTCCACGTCGTTCTTGTGACCCTTGCCGAGGAGTGAGGCCACCCACGAGAAGATCGTCTTCTTCGGCTCCTTGTGGATCATGAAGATGTTGCCGTAGGGACAATTGCGCTCGCAGTTGCCGCAGCCGATGCAGTTGCTCTTGATGTACACCTCGCCGCGCGGGTCGCGCACGATGGCGTCGGGAGGGCAGTCGAGCATGCACATCGGGTTCTCGCACTGCCAGCAGGAGTTGGGGGCCAGCAGGTTGTAGAACTTGATGCCGGTCAGCGACAGGCGGGCCTGTCCGTCGCGATGAACCCCCTCGCATCCGGCGATGCAGTTCCCGCAGCGGATGCACTTGTGCTCGTCGATGATGAGCGTCTGCGTTCCCATCACCACTTCCTCGCGGATCAGATCGTTGAGGATGTTGCCCGAGCCGGGAGTGGCGTCGGCGATGAGGGAGGCGATGCGGCGCTCCTCCAGCTTGCGCAGAGGTGCCTCGCGCAGCTCCGGATGCGCGGTCAGGAAGTTGTTGAAGTCGCGCTTGGACAGCTTGATGAGGTCGGAGGGGAAGATCGTCGTCACCGTGGCCGTCCGGTCGGTGTCGGAGAAGAGGGCCGCCTCACCGAAGAAGTTGCCGGCCACGAGGTACGACAGCACGACCTCTTTCTCGCCCGACTTCTTGGAGATCTTCACCATGCCGTTGCGGATCAGATAGAAGGCA
>DATLWH010000933.1:0-3667 GCA_035576505.1 Thermoanaerobaculia bacterium
CCGGCGAATCTGGACGTCGCTCTCGTTCCGGCGGCAACGCTCGTGCTGCAACTTCCGGCGGAAGCGACCGGGGTGCTGTACGCGCCGAAGCACGCCATCGCATTTCCCGCGGCGGCGCGGACCACCGTTCCGGCGGGAGAAGAGCTCTGGCTCATCGTCATATTGAAAGGAGCGCCTGTTGCCGTCGTCCCCATCGCGGCGCTCGAGGGGGGAATCGAGCGCGTCGTCGATGCGCGTTCCAGCAGCGATGCGCCGGCGGTTCTCGGTTGGATCTACGTCTCCGATGTCGATCGTGCCGCGGTGAAGACGGCCCGCGGCGTCCAGTTGCCGCGCATCGGGATCACAACTGCCGCCAGGGAAACCGTCGCCGCCTCATTGCCCGGCCACGACGCCTTGAACGGCGCATTCGTTCTTTTCCGCGGCGTATCAGTGGGAGAGGCCGATCTCCGGCTCGATGGGCGAGGCTGGCTTCCGTTCAAGCGCTCGTTCCGCATCGCTCCGCAACCGGTGACGCTGCTACGCGAACCGATCGCGGCCCGTGCCTCGGCCACGGTCATGGTGAACTGGAGCACGTCCGGCGATCTGGCCGCGCTCGATCGCTCGCTGGGATCGTGCGAGCCGCCGAAGGAAGCTCCGCGGCTCGAGATCATCATCTCCTCCTGCCGGGAGCCAAAGCCCGGCAAGTCAGTCGATCCGGACTCGTGCACCGCCATTCACAAAGAAACGCTCCGCACCGAATTGACCTTCGGCTCGGTCAGGGTCGAGGAGGTTCCGCCGGGGATGTATCGCGCGGAGCTGCGCTTCGGCAGGCTGCCTCCGGTCTATGAGATGTCGGATGTGCCGCCGCTGCAGCAGCGGCCCTTCTCGGTGCAGGCCTATTATTTCGAGGCGTACGGCAGTCTCACCCGGGGCGGTGCGCCGCTCGGCGATGACGCACGAATCGCGTTTCCTCATGACGGCGTCGGATTCGCGCCGCGCGGGGCGGACTATCGGGGCGTGGTCAGAGAAGGGTTCGACGCGGATGCGAAGATCGACATCGTGACCTGCGGCGGCAGAAGGTCCTTTGTGCTTGCCGAGCGGCCAATGGAGGTCTTTAAGCGGACGCGGTTCGACATCGATATCCCCGACAACACGCTGACGCTGAACGTGGTCGATACCTTCACACAAAGGCCGCTGCCTGCCGCGGCGCTCAAGTACGTGGTCCTGTCGAAGAGGAAGCCGATGCGTCCTGTGGTCACCCTCGACGTCAGCCAGAACGACGCCGGCGATGAGTCCGGCAAGCACATGGCGGGACAGTTTGTGATCAGGGAAGTGCCGCCGGAGCACGAGCTGCACCTCACCGTGAGCTGCACCGGCTACAAGAAAAAGGAGATCGATCCTTTCTCGATGACGAAGAGCGAGAAGAAGGTCATCGATGTCGATCTCGTTCCGCTCGGCGGGTCGGAAGCGAAGGTCATCTCCGCCCGTCCCTTCATTGACGGAGCGATCTTCTGGTACTCATCGGCGGGCGTGGAGACGGAGCGCGCCGATCTCGCGCCCGACGGAACGTTCCATTTCGAGCAGACGCATTATCGCGACGAGACCATGACCGTCGTCTCGTTCTCGCATCCGCTGTGGATCCTGCGTGCTCCCTCGGTGGAGCGCGCCACGCCGCTGCAGGTGCGCTTCCCCGATGCCGCGCCGGGGCGTGATGCCGAGGTCGTGATCAGTAACTTCCCCGCGCGCATGGTCACGGCGGTCGGCGTCGCCATCGGCGGATTGCGCGTTCCGCAGCCGGTGCTGGCGCAGCACCTTGCGCTCCGAGGGGTCACTCCGCTAGTCAGGGGAAGCGGCCCCTTGCTCATCCCCGCCCTTGCCGAGAGCGGCCCGATCGACATCCTGCGCGGGCCGTCAGTCATGCCACGGCAGCCGCAGCTCATGGACGTCGTGTTGACCCGCAGCTTCACTCCCGTGGCCACGCTACGGCTCGAGCCGGGGAGCGCGGGAGTGGTCTTCGATGCAGTGTCGAAGTGAGGCACAACCGTGGCGTGGCATACGCGCTAACTTAAAGCTAACGATGGGGCGCCGCGATAGCGGCAGAAGAGGGTAGCCAGGGGTGCGAGCGCCTTTTGCGAGCAACCCCTGGTAACTGGAAATCGCGACGCATCTTCGTTTTGATCATCCAGTGCCGCTAACGCGGCACACGTCTCAATAGACATCCGAACCAGGGGTGCTCGCAAAAAGCGCTCGCACCCCTGGCTACCGTCTTGGGCCGCTATCGCGGCGCCTGGCATGGCTTTAAAGTTAGCTCGGATTTCTCACACGGCGTGTGGAATTGCCCGCAGGCTGTCTGTCGATCGTGCGGAGTGGTGCCGATGAGCAGGACCGATGTGGCACAGACACTCTGGATGTGGCACAGACACTCTTGTCTGTGCGGGATCTCGCCCGACCCGAGATTGCCCCTACGGCCAAGCGGCTTCCCTCGGAGCACCCCTCATGCGTTGAGGCGTACCGCCGCTCCGGATGTCCGGCTGGATTTAGTGGTCGTTTACGGCGGCCTCGACCGGATGCGTGCTCGACCGGCAGCTTCGCTGTCGGTCGCTAACCCGCTACGAACCCCAGCGATCGTGTTCCCTTCCGTCAAACGACGATGCCATCGGCACGCGAGAGCCAGCGCGTCGGCTGGAATACGGGGATCGGTAACGGTTCGATCAGCGGGGCGCGATCGCACCAGAACGAGCGGAACTCCTCTTTCCGGCCCGTGCGATAGAAGTGCATCAGGTAACGGAGGTCGCAGGTGGCGAAGTCGGAGAGCCACTGGTCGAGGTCGTGCACGCCCACCTCGTGCAGGAGCTGCAGGCTGTAGCCGCACGCGGCGCGCTCGTAACGCTCGATCTCGGCGAGCCGTGATTCCGGCAGGTTCCCTTCCACCTTCCTCCCGATCTCGCGGTCGGCCGCGCTGAGGTTCCATTGCACGGTGTGCCCGAAGAGATGGGCGAGAATGAAGACCGACTCCTCCGCGCTCAGGTCGTAGTCGACCCGGATCTCGGCGCCATCCAGATCGCCGGTGAACGGGTTGGGAACGTCGGTGATGACGACCGGCAGCCCATACCGCTCCTCGAGATGTTTCTCGACGATGTTGAAGACCTCGGTGAACCTCTCCTCGCTGATCATCGGCACACATCTTACCGCTCACGACTGTGGCGTCTGGTCTGGTCGATCCGGTCGGCATCGCCATCGATCGCCGCAGCGGAACGATCTACTTCACGGAGCTCTCCGTGCCGGCGCTGAAGGCAATCGATCCTCCTGCTCCTTCGCGCCGTCACGCCGCGCCTCACTGAAACGAAAACGGCGCCCCAAGTCTCCGAAAAACGAAGGTCTGCCCCGTGACTTTCCTGCCCCGATTCTCGGGAATATTCAGCGAGCGGCGGCGGCCGCATCCGCTAACAATTTGTCCAGCGCTGGCCGGTCGAGATACCTGCCGTTCATCACAACGGCGCGAATCTTCTGAGTGCTGTGGATGTCTTCGAGTGGATTGGCGTCGACAAGCACGAGATCGGCGATTTTCCCTTTTTCGACTGTGCCAAACCGATCAAGCATTCCGAGAAACTTCAGCGGGTGTCGTCAACATGATGAAGGAGCAGTCGCCCGAGGTATTGAGTTGACGAAGTGAAATCACGCGGCCGGC
>DATLWH010000934.1:0-16086 GCA_035576505.1 Thermoanaerobaculia bacterium
AGTCCGAGCGCGCCAAGGCCCCCGGTGAGGATATAGACACCGTCATCTCTGAACGCGAGCGGAGGTTTGTCTTCGTCTTCCGTTATCTCTTGCCAACCCAGGATCTGGCGCGTTCCCTGCTCGTACCTAACCAGCGGATTGAACCCTCGGGCTTTCTCTTCCTCCGCATGCCGAGCCCGCTCATCCTCCGTCACGTAGGGTGGGACGAGAATGATTTGACCGAAGAATTGCGGGTTTTCGAGCGCCGCGGTCTTCAGCAATCCCGTGAGACCGGCGAGCAGCGGATCTTCGGCAACAATCTGAACGAGGACCTTGCCGAGGAGCTTGCCTTTGAAGATCGCTTGTATCTGTTCAAAGCACGCCAGGGCGCACTCGCGATACCGTTGCTCGACGCTCATCTCGTCGCCCGTCCGCACCGGGATCACGTGATGTTCCGAGTATTCGACGTCATTGCCCGCCGTCAGGGCGCAAGGCTGCCAGACCGGCGTGACAAACAAGACGCCAGCTCTCTTCTCCTGCTGTAGCTTGATCGCCTTGATCCTCTCCAAAGCTTCCAGCGGCGACAGCTTGCCATTAGACAGGGCGACGTATATTTGTTTTAGCGCTTGATCCATGAGAATCACCGTTATGAGCGGGGATCACCGCGGGGAGTTGTTAGGTGGGCTCTACCCTAAAGTTGCGGCTTCCTCGACAGACACTTCGCCATTCAGAACGTCCGCGATGAGCCTCTCGTAGAAGACTCCATCGAAGGATGAATCCCTCCTGATGACGAGTGCCGGCTCGTGGAGGATCACACTACTGGCTGCTTTCACTTCACTCCCCATGACGCGGAGAGTAAATCCCCGCATCTGCACGCAGACATTCCCTCGTCCATCGCACAGATCGATATCCAGCTCAATGTCTCCCGGCGTACTGCCCTCGGCGTGACGCACCCAGGCCACCATTTCCGTCGTGCAGGCCGACACGATGCGCAATGATTCCAAAGCAAACGGCACTGCCGGCTTGCCTGGGACTTGATTCCGATCGACGAGCAAGCCGATCGAAGCCTGCAGTGCGCTATCCATCAAGCTCGGATGCAACACATAATCTTTACCGCTCGTCTCGATGACGGCCGGTAACCGCAGTTCTGCGAGCAGTTGCGTCGCGCCGAGATGGATCGCGACGATACCTTGGTGCGCCGGACCATAGTGGAGGCCCATACTAGCGAACAGGGGATAGATGTCCCTTGCTTCTAATCTCCCATGCAACATCTGACGTCGGAGCTGTTCGATATCGAGTACGGGAGGCGCGAATCGCTGACTGAAAGAGGCCTGACCCTGGCAGTGCATGGTCAGTTGTCCGGCCCGTGTACTATAGATTTCATAGTCGATCCGGTCATCGTCGGTTGCAAAAAGAGCGATGGAGACTTCCTCATGCCTTTCAACCACCATCGGCTTCAACCAGACCGTTCCATGCAGTTCCATGATGCTGGATTCCAATTGCATCGGCCAGGCCCGTTTGATCGCCTCCTGCGCCATTTCCAGATAGGCTACTCCGGGTAGAACCTTTTGTGTGCGACCGTCCGTCCGGACCCGATGATCCGCCAGGAAGAATTCGTCGCCCGTGAATGTCGAGCTATAGCGGCGCTCGCTCAGATCGGACGTGTTTCTGTGGAGCAAGGGGTGACGTACACCCGCTGTGGCGCCGTTGGCGGCCACATGTCCGTCATCCGCCGGCTCGATCCAGTAGCGTTCTTTGGCGAAGGGATAGTTGGGCAGACTGATGCGCCGGGGCCTGGCCTCACCGTAAAGCCCGCTCCAATCCAGCTCCAACCCCTTGACCCACAATTTCAGCAGCTTGGAGAGCTTGCCTTGCACCATCCATTTGTCCACGATGGCGTCTTTCATCTCATCATCCTGGGAGATGACGCTCAGGCTCTCCTTATCGCGTTTCACCTGACCCTGGTACGCGTCCTCGATGCCTTGATCCCCGTTAACCCAGTCATCCAGTTTTTCAGAAAGGTCTCCGACCGAGCTCACGACGAAACCCAACCGTTCATCCATCGCCACTCGACCTACCTGCAGCCCCCAGGCGATTTCGGCCAGATCAGGGGATGGTAACTCCTTACGGATGAAATCCAACAGATCACGGGCTTTTTGTTTAAGCTGTTCCGCCGTCCTGGCAGACAGCGGGATAACGGTCTTTTTGTCTTTCGAAGCCACGACACCGGGTCGGACGACTACGGATTGCGGATACTCACCGACGACCAGATGAGCGTTAGTGCCACTGAAGCCGAAAGAGCTGATCGCGGCCTGACGTCTCGCTCCACCATTGAGTTTCCACTCACGCAGTCGTGTGTTGACGTAAAACGGACTATCTTTCAGGTCGATATGCTCATTGAGTTGATCGAAGTTGATGGTGGGCGGTAGTTGCCTGTGTTTCAGCGCGAGGAGGAGTTTGATCATGCCAGCGATTCCAGCCGCCGTCAGGCAGTGACCGATGTTGCTCTTCACCGAGCCGAGCGCGCAGTACTCTTTTTTCTGCGTGTAATTGGCAAACGCCTTTTTCAGACCCTCCACCTCGATGGGGTCTCCCAATTTGGTGCCGGTACCATGGGCTTCGACCAGCTGGATGCTCGCAGGATCGATCCCGTACTTCTCGTAAACCTCCCCCTCCAGGCGTGTTTGCGACTCCGGGTTGGGCGCGGTGATGCCATTGGTCCTCCCATCCTGGTTAATACCCCACCCTTGAATGACACCGTAAATGATGTCCTGATCTCTTTGGGCATCGGCCAGCCGCTTCAACATCACGACGCCTACGCCTTCCCCTGGAACGAAGCCGTCGGCTCGTTGATCGAAGGCGAAACATTGCCCCTCGGCCGAGAGCATGCCAGCCTGCGCCGTCTTGATATGCATCTCGGGACCTGCCATCACGTAGACACCGCCGGCCAGGGCCAGGTCGCTGACGCCAGAGATCAAACTGTCGCAGGCCTGAGCGATCGCAACCAGCGATGAAGAGCAAGCCGTATCGATCGACAGACACGGACCGCGCAGATTGAGCCAGTACGAAATCCGCGCGGCCAGAATGGACGCCGCGTTGCCCGTGAAACCTTGCGCGCTCAATTGATTCCGTCGCGACAACTGATTATAGTCACCGGCACCACAGCCAACGAAGACCCCGCACCTGCTTCCTGACAAAACCCGCGCATCGTATCCGGCATTTTCGATACCGTGCCAGCACGCTTGCAGGAACAAGCGCTGCTGCGGATCCATGCTTTCGGCTTCAGTGGGTGAGATATTAAAAAACAGCGGGTCGAAAAGATCGAATTCCTCCAGGGCTCCCATCCACTGGCTGTTTGTCTTGCCCTCGACCGCTTCCCCTGGCTGATAGTAGGCATTTACATCCCAGCGGTCCCCCGGGACTCTGGTAATGCAGTTTCTGCCTTGTGCAATATTCTGCCAAAACTCATCCAGATTCTTGGCTTGCGGGAATTGACCCGCCATACCGATCACCGCAATGGGACCCACAGGAGGGGCCGCGGAGCCCCCGGACGTGAGTCGCGGATTCGCTCGGCTTCGTCGGGAAGTCAGCTTCTCCGCCGCTGGAATGACAGTGATCGTTTGGGGCAACGAGGCCGACGATACCGGGATGTCGATCGGAGCGATCGTTGCCTGGCTCGGCAACGAGCCCTGCTTTTCCGCTTCATCCCTAACGTGTCGGCTGAGCTGCGTCAGCGTCGGATAACTATAGACTTTTGTGGCTTCGATCGACGTCCGATACTTCCGGTTGATCTTGCGGATCCAGCTCACGCCGGTGATCGAATCGAGGCCCATCTCGACGAACTGGGTATTCTCGTCCAGATCGCGGTCGGGTATTTGAAGCTCGCTCGCCAGGAGCATTTTGAGCGTGGCCGTAACCGCACGCAAATCCTCGCTGCTGGCGGATGCGCTTGGAGATACGGCCCGAAACTGCGTGGTCGCGACCGAGGGCGCTTCGATTCCCTGATAGAAATTCTTCTCAATTCTCTCCAACGTGTCCGACCGACCCACGACGGTCTCTTCGTGCATCGCCAATTCGCGTCGATAGGTCTCTTCCAACGCCGGGTGCGCGTGCGCCGTCAGCTGATGCTTCAGACCGATCAGACGGCCACGGGAAACTAGCGCAATTTGTTCGGCCAATGCCATCGCCGCCGCAAATACCTCGGTGCGAGGCAATATACGGATTGTCGCTCCCCGCTCTTTCAACTCGTGGCCAGCATACTGCTGCGCAGTCAGCAGACTTTCTCTGGCCAGGTCGGCGCCGAGCTTGTCAGGCAGGCTGTAGGTAGCGCCTGCACCCGGCGTGAATCCATAGTTCATGTAAGGGCTCACATATCGGCTCTCTTCGCTCAGCAGCACGATGTCGGCGAACATGCCCATGGACCATCCGGCACCGAGGCCATGCCCCTGCATCGCGGCAATCACCGGCAGATGGCAGTCGAGTGCCAGGTGGAAGATGTTGAAATCAGTGAATTTGAGCTTCCCCTGCTGAATGGCCAGCAAACTCTCTTTAGTCCCGCCGGAAGCAAAATAGCTATCGTACCCGGTGAGGATCACGATCTTATAGGCCGGCGTCTCCGCAATGTGTACAAAAGCTTCTCGGACACCATCCACGAGGGCATCGGAAAACATGTTTTTCGCTTTCTGATCCGCCATCTTCACGACCACAATGCCTTGCGGATGGACGGTGACAGTGACCACTTGTGACTGAAGCGCTACGGGCTCCGACGCTACGAACAGTCTGTCGTCTTTCGCCCACTCGGCCGCGGAAGGCAGGTTGTGGACCTTTTCCCGCAGGGTGGTCACGGTCTGTTTCTTCCATGCCGCCAACGTGGCCCGAGGCATCCTGGCCCACGACTCGGCCAGCCGTACAGCGGCCGGCAGCACCTGATCGTGCTCCGCCACGCTCAAGGCGCCGACGCGTTTCTGGAGTTCAGCGCCCGAATAGTCAGCGCCGGTCAGCAGGATTTCGTTGGCTGCGTCGCCGCCAAACCGATGCGCTAAGACAGCAACGGCCGTCTGCGCCAGGCTTTGCCCGATGGTTGCAGAAGAATAAACTCCTGTCTTGCTGTACACAGAGGCATCGCAGAACTGGCTGACGAGCCAGGCATTCCCTGCGGCGTCTCCGGTCAATGCAGCTACAACCGGAATTTCAGACTCGAGAAGCAGGTGCTGCAGAGCCAACACCACATCCTCAGGAATATCGGGAGCTTCGCAGACAAGGACAATTGCTTTGTGGCTGGTGGCCCTCTCCGCGGCCAGGTCCGTCACGCCGTTTTTTCCGTACTTGATAACGAGCACCTGTTCCGCCGAGGTAGTTTCTTCCTTTGCGGCCGTCGCTGTCTCGACGGACGTCAATGCGTTGACCAGATCGACCAGGGGACTCGTCAGGTGCTCTTTCAGCAGACGGAGCGCGTCTTTCGACTTTGTGGCCAACGTCGACGCCAGTTGTCGGGCGTGGGTCTCGACCTGCGCCCATGGCAGAATAGGACACGTCCAGCCCCCCGCTCGCAACTGCCTGCCCGTCGGCTGGGTCGAGACGTACAGGAAGTGGTGAGCCCGGACTTCGCCAAAACGTTCGCTGAACAGACGCGTCTCGGCAGCAGTGGGATAAAACTGCTGTTCCTCATCTGTGTATCCATAGTGTGCGTCTTCGTTACACACCATGAAATCACACAGCGCCGCTGCCAGGAAGCCGGCGCCGATCACGTCGCCGTGCAGGACGGCGATGAGCGGCCAAGCAAACGATACCAGACGCTGGAAGAGCTTTCGCTCGATGGCCTCGTTGTATTCGTCTCTTCCGCCGCGCACGAAACAGTGCTCGATGCCGCTGAGCATCAATGCATTGACCGACGCGTCCTGTTGCACTCGCTCCAGTGCCTGCAGCACGTGGGTGATGATGTCCTTTGACCGTGGTGCCGCGATGTCGATAGAGAATATACCGTTACCGCAATTGTACAGCCTTACAGGAGAGACCGGTGCCGCACCACCCATCGCAGGCAGGCTGAGCGACACATTGGAGAGCGTGATCCGTGTACGGCCTGCAGAAGACGTCGACGATGACGAACTGGTACTCGGCGGAGTCAACGCGAGCGTGACCGGTTTTTGTCGTTCCACTGGCGCGATCGCCCCTGCAGGCTCCAGGTACGCGGTTTCTGTGCGTACCAGCACCGGAGCAGCCGCGGGCGCAGATTCCTCGATATGCGGTTCTACTCTCACCAGCAACGCTCGCTGCCAGGTGAGGCCTCGCATCTGCACAGCTACATTGCCACGTTCGTCGCACAGATCGATATCGAACCGGGCGGCCTCGTCCCGCCCCTGACCGGCGGGCGCGTTACGCACCCAGGCGACCATCTCCGGCGTGCACGGAGAAACAATGCGCAACAGCTCCAGCGTATGGGCCGAGCCGTCGATAAACCCAACGGCCGCGTTCAGTGCGCTGTCCATCAGGGTGGGATGAAGAACGTAATCGCCGGGATGATCCACTCGCAGCTGCACGAGCCGCTGCCCCTGCGCCTTGAGTCGCTCAATATCGAGGCTGCCCGGAGCCGGTTCATGACTCAAAGTCGCGCGCCCCTGGCAATGGACGATCTCCTGGTCCGCGCCGCGACTGTAGATCTCGTAGTCAATCTGCTCGTTGTCGTCTGACGACAACGCTATGGTGACTTCCCTGCTCCCCGTGACGACGATCGGATCCGCCCAGACGGTATCACGTAGCTCCAGAAGCGTCGATTCGGGACGCGCGGGTAATGCCTGCTCGATCGCTACCCGCGCCATCTCCAGGTAGGCTACGGCCGGCAGCACCTTTCGACCCGCGATCTCGGCCATGAAGACCTCTTCGCCGGAAAAGGTCGAGCAGAAGCGTTGTTCGCTCAGATTGGATGTGTTGCTGTGCAGCAGGGGGTGAAGGACGGCGATCGTCCCGGTAGCGGCGCCCTGCCGGCTCGGTGCCGGTTCGAGCCAATGACGCTCTTTGGCAAATGGATACGTGGGCAGGCTGATGCGTTGAGGCCTGGCCTCGCCGTAAAGCTTGCTCCAATCCAGTTCCACGCCCTTGACCCACATGTCCAGCAGTCTGCCGAGTTTCCTGTTGGCGATCCATTTGTCCACGGTCTGTTGAAGGTCGGTGTCGACGCGGAACGCAGACAAGGCTTCCTTGTTGCGTTTCACCTGTCCTCGAAAAACGTCTTCGAGATTCCCCTGGCCAGCCACATACGCCTCAAGCTTTTCAATCAGCTGTTCGACCGAGCCCACCACGAAACCGAGGCGCTCTTCCATCGCCTCTCGACCAACTTGCAGCGTGTAGGCGATCGAGGCGAGATCGATAGTGCTCAGCCGCGGGCTCACAAAATCCCGCAGCTCACGGGCTTTCTGTTGCAATTGCTCAGCGGTCCTCGCCGAGAGCAGGATGACCACGTTCACAACAGCCATGGGATGTTGCACCAGCCGCTGATACTCCTCAACGATCATGTGGGCATTCGATCCGCCCGCACCAAACGATGAGATTCCCGCGATGCGTGGCAGCTTCCGGCCCTCGATCACCGGCTGCTCCCATCGCCTCAAAGCCTGATTGACTCTGAAGGGACTCTTCCCAAAATCGATGAGTGGATTCAACAGTGCCGAATGCAGCGAGGGCACGATCTGTTGATGCTTCATCTGCAGCAAGACTTTCGTCAGTCCCGCGATTCCTGCGGCGGACTCGCAATGACCGATGTTCGATTTGGCCGATCCGATCAAACAGAATTCGCTGTCCTTGGTATATTGATCAAAAGCTGTGCTGAGCGCTGCGATCTCGATCGGGTCGCCCAGCTTTGTGCCGGTGCCATGGGCTTCGATGTAGCCGATATGGCGCGCGTCAATGTGCGATTCCGCGAGCGCACGATTGATCGCGCTGGCTTGCGCTTGCGGGTTAGGAACTGTATAGCCGTTGGTCTTCCCACCATGATTGAGAGCACTGCCGCGAATGATCCCGTAAATGTTGTCGCTATCCCTTCTGGCCTCGGAAAGTCTTTTCAGTACGACGACCCCGACGCCTTCGCCAGGAATATATCCGTCTCCCCCCTCGCCGAAGCTCTGGCAATGGCCGTCACTGGAGATGAACTGCCCGGCGCTGAGCACTAGGTATTTGTTAGGATGAACGCTGACATTGACTCCGCCAGCGATTGCCAGACTGGTTCGCCCCTGTTTCAGATCTTGACAGGCCAGATGAATGGCGGTCAACGAAGAGGAACACATTGTGTCCAGCGTCATGCTGGGACCATGCAGGTTGAGGGCAAAGGACACGCGGTTGGCGATACTGGCTAGGCTGCCGGCAAACCCCATGCCCAAGTCCTCTGCGCTGGCTTCGGCACCGTACAAGTGGTACTCGCTCCACATCACACCCACGTATACGCCCACCTGGCCTGCCAGATCCTGCTCACACGGCACTTGCAGGCTCGCGCGGTTGTAACCCGCGTCTTCGATCGCCATCCATGCATGCTGCAGAAACAGGCGCTCCTGTGGATCGATGTATTTCGCTTCCTTTGGCGCAATGTTGAAGAACAACGGATCGAATTCGTCAACACCGGAAATGAAACCACCCCACTTGCTGTAATGCCGTCCTTTTTCACTACGATCCTCACTGAAGTACATCTGCCAGTCCCATCGCTCTTTAGGCACCTCAATGATGCAGTCTTTCCCTTCGCGCAGATTGTTCCAATAAGTGTCGACATCGACGGCTTCGGGATATCGGCCGCTCAATCCGATGATAGCGATGGAATCGGCCTCTGTTTTCGTGGTGAGGGCAGCATTGCGCAGGCGGCTGAAACGCCGGGTGGCGACCGGCTTTGTCTGTACGGGCGTCGGTGGAAAGCCGACCACCTGAACCACGGCCGGCATAAGGATTGCGACCAGCGTCGTCGAGTGATTGGCGATGAAGTACTTGCTCAGCTCGCGTAAAGTCTGGTATTCGAAGAACAAGGTTTTTGACAACGAGCCAAAAGCCTGTTCTAACCGGTTGATTAGTTGCATAGCCAGCACGGAATCGATGCCGTATTGTTCCAGCGCCGCTTCCGGATCGATCTGGTGGGCAGGCAGTTTCAGCAGGTCTGAGAACTGCCGCTGGAAGTACGCCTGAGTTTTTTCCATTAGGCTGCCGGGTTCGAGCTCGGCCGCAGGTGTATGCGGAGCAATTGATTGCGCAACTGCCTTCGGCTTTCCAGCTGCCAACGCGCGACGCATTTGTGTCACTTCACCTTCCACGACCAGAATCTGGTCGTACGGCATCGTCAGGCTGCGATGGAACGCTTGCATGCCCGTCGCCGTCTGCATGGGATGCATGCCGGTGGTTTGTCGCAGCAGATCAAGGCTCGCCTGCTCGATGCCCATCCCGCCGGCTTCCCATAACGGCCAGTTGATCGAACGAGTGCGTCCGTGCCGTTGTTTCGAGACCGCTCGCCGATTGCGATAAGTCGCAAACTGGTCCAGAAAACCATTCGCGGTCGCGTAATCGGCCTGGCCCAGATTCCCCATTGCACCCGCGAAGGATGAGAACAGCACGAAGAAATCGAGATCAACCTCCTTGCTGGCCTCGTCGAGGTTGAACGTGCCGGTGACTTTCGGCGCCAGAACGGCGCCGAATTCCGCACTGGTCTTCTTCACGATGAAGTTATCCGCGATCATCCCGGCACTGTGAAGGATGCCGTGGAGCTGCCCGTATTCCTCATGAATTCCGACGATGAGTCTGCTGACTTGATCGAGATCGGTAAGATCGACTTGCCGATAAGTCAGCCTATCGGTGGACAATTCGTCCATGATGGCTTGCGCATCCGCGCTGATTGGCGAACGTCCCGTCAGGACCACCCTGGCGTGCAGAGTGTGCGCAAGAATTTCTTTCGCAAACAGAATCCCCAACCCGCCGAGCCCACCTGTGATCAGATAGACACCTTGGTCTTTGAACGCGACCGGCGGCTTGGCGAAATCGGCCGGCACCTCTTGCCAATGTAAGACCAGCCGCAGGCCGTGTTCGTACTTGACCAGCGCATCCAGTCCGAGAGTCTTCTCTTCCCGCAGATGGCGGGCCAGCTCCTCGGGCGTCGTATGAGCAGGGACGAGGATGATCTGACCGACGAACTGCGGATTCTCCAGCGCCGCGGTCTTCAGCAACCCCGACAAACCGGCGAGCAGCGCCTGTTCCTTATCATCATTGATGACGACTTGAAGGAGCACCTTGCCCTGCGGCCTGCTTTGTAGAATCGCTCGGATTCGCTCGAAACAAGTGAGCGCATGTTCGCTATACTGTTGCGCAATCGACTTGTTCTCCTTTGGCTGTAGTGACAGCACGTGCTGTTCGGCGAATCCGGTGTCGCTCGCGGCGGCGGTGCTCGCTTGCCATACGGGAATCGCAACCAGACTGCCCGTGCTGATCTCATGACTCAGCGGGCGCAAAGACAACCCGTGCATCTGCACGCAAACATTTCCGCGCTCATCGCACAGGTCGACGTCCAGCTTGACGACGTTGTGACTGCCGGGCGAATAACGTACCCACGCGACCATCTCCGCCGTACACGGCGACACGATGAGCAACGATTCCAGGGCAAACGGCACTCGCGCACGGCCGGACGAGTCATCAATCAATGCAACAGACGCCTGGAGCGCACCGTCCATCAAACTCGGATGCAGGACATAGTCTCCCGAGGAGCCCGCTACCGCATCGGGCATCCTCAGGCGCGCCAATAGCTGGCCGCTCCCCATATGGATCGCGGTGATTCCTTGAAATGCGGGTCCATAGAGGAGACCCATGCCGGCGCACGCCGTATAGACGCTGTCCGGCTCTATCCGGCCATGCCCCATTTGGCGCTCGAGCTGCTCGAGGTCGAGTCTGGCCGGCGCCGCCTGATGACCGAAGACGGCATGACCCTGACAATATACGATCCCATCGGCACCGTTCTCCGCGTAAATCTCGTAATCGACCTCATCGCCGACTTCCGACAACTCGATGCTGACCTGCGTCCTGTCGGTCACGACGATCGGATGCGCCCAGACGACATTACGCAGGTTTAGTTCGGTCGATTCCGTCTGCCCTTGCGATGCGTGCTCCATCGCCGCTCGTACCATTTCCAGGTGCGCCACGGCCGGCAGAACCTTCCGAGCGGGCCGGCCGTTCGCCGCCACCTGATGATCGGTTAGAAAGAATTCGTCGCCGGTAAAGATGGAGCTATAGCGGTGCCGGTTCAGAACCGATGTGTTGGTGTGCAGCAGAGGGTGAAGGACCGCGATATCACCGCCTCCAGCCGCCGGCTTGCTCCCCGCCACGTCGATCCAGTAGCGTTCTCTGGAGAACGGATACGTAGGAAGGCTGATGCGATGCGGTTTGGCCTCGTCGTACAGCTTGTTCCAATCGAGTGCCATTCCTCTGACCCAAAGATCCACCAGCCTGGAGAACCTACGGTCGGAGATCCATCCGTCGATTGTGTGTTGAAGCTCATCTGCGCTGAACAGCGATAATGCTTCCTTGTTGTGCCTCACCTGCCCTCTATGAACGTCTTCGAGATCTTCCCCGCCGGCCACGTGCGCCCGAAGCTTTTCGATCAACTGCTCGGTCGAGCTAACTATGAAGCCGAGCCGTTCTTCCATCGCTTCCCGGCCCACTTGCAGCGTGTAGGCCATAGCCGCTAGATCAATGGTCAGCCGTGCGCGAACAAAATCGAGGAGAGCTCGCGCTTGTTCGTTCAGCTGCTCTGGTGTCCTCGCTGAAAGCAGGATCAGAACACTCCCAACCGCCGGCGGCTGGTGCAGCACTGGCGGCTCATACTCCTCGACAATCATGTGGGCATTCGATCCACCCGCGCCAAACGACGAAATTCCAGCTATTCGCGGTAGCTTCCGCCCGTCGATCACCGGCTGCTCCCATGGCCTCAACGACTGATTGACGATGAACGGGCTCGTCGTGAAATCAATGTACGGATTCAACAGCGCCGAATGCAGCGACGGAACAACCTGCTGATGCTGCATCTGGAGCAGGACTTTCGTTAGTCCCGCGATGCCCGCCGCGGATTCGCAGTGCCCAATATTCGATTTGGCGGAGCCAATCAAGCAAAATGCAGCGTCTTGCGTATATTGTCGAAATGCTTTGTTCAGTGCCGCGATCTCGATCGGGTCGCCGAGCCTGGTGCCGGTTCCATGGGCCTCGATGTAGCTGATGTGTCTTGCGTCGGTCCTGGATTCCGCCAACGCCCGGCTGATTGCGCTCGCCTGGGCCCCCGGATTAGGAACCGTGTAGCCGTTGGTGCTGCCACCATGATTCAGCGCGCTGCTGCGGATGATTCCGTAAATGTGATCGCGGTCCCGTTTGGCCGCCGAAAGCCGTTTCAGTACGACAGCACCGACGCCTTCGCTGGGAATGTAGCCGTCGCCACCTTCTCCAAAGCTCTGACAGTGGCCGTCGCTGGAGATGAACTGCCCGACACTAAGCATCAGGTACTTGTTGGGATGAACGCTGACATTAACCCCACCGGCGATCGCCATGGTGGTTCGCCCCAGTTTCAGATCCTGGCAGGCGAAATGAAGCGCACTCAACGCAGACGAGCACATGGTGTCCAACGTGACACTGGGTCCGTGCAGATTCAGGACATACGATACGCGATTGGCGATGCTGCCCACATTGCCCGCAAACCCCATTTTCCTATCGGGCACGTTTGCTTGGACCCCGAACAATTGGTATTCGCTCCACATCACGCCAACATACACGCCGACCTGACCCGGAAGGTCTTGCTCGGACGGCAACTGCAGGCTCGCACGAGTGTAACCAGCATCTTCGACTGCCAGCCAGGCATGCTGCAGAAACAACCGCTCCTGGGGATCCATATATTGGGCTTCTCTCGGGGAGATGCTAAAGAACAACGGATCGAATTCGTCGACGCCATCAATGAAGCCGCCCCACTTGCTGTAGTGGTGGTTGCTCGTGCTGCGATCGTCGGCAAAGTATGCGCGCCAGTCCCATCGTTCCTTAGGGACCTCTACGATACAGTCTTTCCCATCGCGCAGGTTATTCCAGTAGGCGTTGACGTCGACGGCTTCGGGATAACGACCGCTCAATCCGATGATGGCGATCAGCTCGGAGTCAGTAGACGGGCCAGGCGCCTCATTCCGCGCATGGATAAAACGGCGTCGCGATACGGGCGTTCTCGAAACGTGAGCCCGCACCGACCCGGCAGTGGGCGTTGAGTCGCTGGCACGAGGCGCGGTAACTGCGAAGAGTGCCTTAAGTCGTAACGAATGATGCTCAAGGAAATAGTCGCTCAACTCGCGTATGGTTTGGTATTCGAACAACAGTGTCTTGGAAAGCGGGCCGAACGCTTGCTCCAGTACGCTGATCAACTGCATCGCCAGAATTGAGTCTATGCCGTATTCTTTCAAACCGGCCTGAGGATCGATTTTGTGGGACGGCAGTTTCAACACACCCGAGAATTGCTTGCGCAGATACTCTTGGGTCTGTTCTGCGAGAGCTTTCGCTTCAATCTCCGAAGCCACCAAAGGTTGTTCTGCCTTCGGCTCGGCCGTGAGCTTGGGACCGCCAAGAAGGGCGCGGCGCATCTGCGCTCCATCACCCTCTACGACCAGAATCTGGTCGTAGGGCAGAGCCATGCAGCGATAGAACGCGCACATACCGGTCGCTGTCTGCATCGGCTGCATGCCGATGGCTTCCTGCAGCTGTTCGTGCCTCGCCGGATCCATGGTCATCCCGCCGGCCTGCCACAGCGGCCAATTGATCGCCCGCGTGCGCCCGCGCCGCTGCTTCGCGGCAACCAGCCGATTTCGATGGGCCGCAAAGTGGTCCATGTAACCATTTGCGGCTGCATAATCGGCCTGCCCCACATTGCCGACCGCACCGACGATGGACGAAAATAACACGACGAAATCGAGCTCCACATCCTGACTGGCCTCGTCAAGGTTGTACGTGCCGGCGACCTTGGGCGTCAGCACAGCAACGAACTGCGTCCTGGCTTTGTTTAGGATGAAATCATCCGCAATCATCCCGGCGCTGTGCAGGATGCCGTTGAGCTGTTGGTGCTCGTCTCGGATGGCGGTAATAAGCCGCTTGACCTGATTGAGATCGTCGAGATTCACTTGACGATAGCTCACCCGTCCAGCTTGTGATGACAATCCGTCGAGCAGTGCCTGTCTGTCGCTGCTCAATTCGGAGCGCCCCGTAAGGACCACTCGGGCCGAGCGGGTATTATCGAGGATTTCTTTCGCAAACAGAGCGCCCAGACCGCCGAGTCCACCTGTAATCAGGTAGACGCCATGGTCTTTGAACTCGAATAGTGGCATATCCACGTCGGATGGTACTTCCAGCCAGCGCCAGACATGGCGCTCGCCGTGTTCGTATTTGACCATCGGATCCAACCCGTGACACTTTTCGTCGCCCAGTAGGGTCGCCAGTTCTTCCGCTGTCGCTTGTGGCCTGACCAGGATGACCTGACCGACGAGTTGGGGATTTTCTAGAGTTGCTGTCCTGAGCAGTCCCGTAAGGCCCGCGAGCACCGCATGGTCCTGACGGTCAGCTACAACGATCTGGATCAGCACCTTGCCCAGTGGCTTGCCTTGGAGGATAACTTGGATGCGTTCAAAACACGCCATAGCATAGTCGCTATATAGCTCGGCGATCGTCTTTAGCGGCCCCAGCTGCAATGACAAGCACTGGCTCTGCGGCACTAAGGACTGCAACGTCCCGACGTCGACGGTCGGGAGCTCGCACAGGACGACGTGGTGCGCCGCATAATCAATGTCGATTGCCTGGACGGCGCGCGCCTGCCAAGCTGGAGTTGCCAACATGTACTCGGTGATGCTAGGATGAACGGTGGCTGCTGAAACAGCGTCGCTGCTTGGCTCGCGCAAGAACAAGCCGCGCATCTCTGCGCAGATATTTCCGCGTTCATCGCACAGGTCGATGTCAAGCATGATGATATTGTCCCCCGTCTGACTGCCCGACGCGAAACGCACCCACACTACCATTTCACAGGTACACGGCGATAGAATGCGCAACGAGTCCAGCGTAAACGGCAGTTGCAGCCGATCGGAGTCGACGCCACTATTGATTAAGATCGATGCAACCTGCAGCGCGCCGTCCATCAGACTCGGGTGAAGAACATAATCTGCCGAGGTGTCTTTTACTGCTGCCGGCAACCGCAGGTCGGCAAGTAATTCGGCGTTGCCCTGATAAATGGCGGTTATGCCCTGAAAAGAGGGGCCATAAACAAGGCCCTTACGCGTAAACGCCGCGTACACGCTGACCGGTTCCAGCTGCCCCTGCACCATCCTCCCTTTGAGTTTCTCGAGGTCGAGAGGCGCGGGCGACGGCTGTTGACTCAGGACGGCGTGACCCTGGCAATGGATAATCTCTTGTTCCGCGTCCAGACCGTAGAAATCAAAGTCGATCTGGTCGTTGTCGGTGGCCAGCAATGCGATGCTGACTTGCTTCTTCCCGGTGACGACGATCGGCCGCACCCAGACGGTATTCCGTAGTTCCAGAAATGTCGTGTCCTCTCGCCCAGGCAGTGCGTGATCGATCGCCGCCCGCGCCATTTCCAGATAGGCAACTCCGGGCAGGACCTTTTGTACGGTCTGACCGTCCACGCGTATCTGATGATCCGACAGGAAGAATTCGTCGCCGCTGAAAGTCGCGCTGTAGCTCTGCTGGGTCAGATTCGACGAGTTCATGTGCAGCAATGGGTGCATCAATGGATGAAAAGGGCCCATCGTCGGGACCGAAGAGCCCGACTCACTCGTCGCTGTTTCGACCCAATAACGTTCTTTGGCAAATGGGTACGTGGGTAGATGGGTCCGCTGCGCCTTTCCAGCCACAGAGAGGGTTGTCCAGTCAAGCGCGACGCCCTCGACCCACAGCGATGCGAGTTTCGCCAGGTCTCTGCTCGCGATGTTCGCATCGATCTCTTGTCGCCGCTCGGCTGGAGGTGGTGTTCCAACTCGGGCGCGCCGTGAGTCCACGTGCCCGCGGTGGCAATTGGGCGACGTCCCTTTCCCTGCGAGCCATGTATGTAGTGCCGCTATGAGCCCTTCTCTGCTCCGG
>DATLWH010000935.1:0-3005 GCA_035576505.1 Thermoanaerobaculia bacterium
CGACCGGATCAGGGACACCGACTACCAGCCTGCCATCGAGGAGGGGATGAAGCGTCAGCTCGTCGAGATGGAGATCATCGCCAATGATCCCGCCGCGCCGACCTTCGCGAACACGATCGAAGCGATGGAGCGCTCCGGCGAGCTCCTGACGCGTGCCTCGAAGATTTTCTTCGCCCTGACGCAGTCGAATACGAACGACGCCTTCCAGAAGATCGAGGCCGAGGAGTCGCCGAAGCTGGCGGCGCACCAGGACGCGATCTACATGAACCCGAAGCTCTACGCCCGCGTCAAAGCGCTCTACGACAAGCGCGCCACGAGCGGGCTCGACGCCGAGTCGCAGTACCTCATCGAGCGCTACTACAAGAACTTCGTGCGCGCCGGCGCGCAGCTCAATGACGCCGACCAGGCTACCTTGCGCGCGCTCAACCAGGAAGAGTCGACGCTGACGACGAAGTTTCGCGAGAAGGTCCTCGCCGACACCGACGCCTCGGCCATCGTGGTCGACACGAAGGCCGAGCTGGCCGGCCTGCCCGACTCCGACATCGCCGCCGCGGCCGACCGCGCCAAAGAGCGCAAGCTCGAGGGCAAATACGTTTTGACGCTGCAGAACACCACGCAGCAGCCCGCCCTCACCTATCTGAAGAACCGCGCCGTGCGCGAGCGCCTGTTCAACGCATCCGTTCAGCGCGGAAACCATGGCGGACCGAACGACACGAAGGCCATCGTTACCCGTCTGGCCCAGCTCCGCGCGACCAAGGCCAAGCTCCTGGGCTTTCCCACCTACGCCGCCTACTCGCTCGACGACCAGATGGCCAAGACGCCGGAGATCGCCATCAAGCTGATGACCGACATGGTGCCGGCTTCGACGGCGAAAGCGCGCGGCGAGGCCGCGAAGATGCAGAAGGTGATCGATGCCGAGAAGGGCGGCTTCAAGCTCGGCCCGCAGGATTGGGAGCTCTACTCGGAGAAGGTCCGCAAGGCCGAGTACGACCTCGATGAATCGCAGGTCCGCCCGTACTTCGAGCTGAACAACGTCCTGCAGAACGGCGTCTTCTACGCGGCCAACCAGCTCTACGGCCTGACATTCAAGGAACGTCACGACATCCCGGTCTACGAGCCGGACGTCCGCGTTTTCGAAGTCTTCGATGCCGACGGCAAGTCGATGGCGTTCTACTACGGCGACTACTTCGCGCGCTCGAACAAGAGCGGCGGCGCCTGGATGGACAGCTTCGTCGACCAGTCAGGCTTCATCGGCACCAGGCCCGTCGTCTTCAACGTCACGAACTTCACCAAGCCCGCACCGGGCCAGCCGGTCCTCTTGACGTTCGACAACGTCACCACGATCTTCCACGAGTTCGGCCACGCGCTGCATGGCATGCTCTCGAATGTGAAGTACCCGACGCTGGCGGGCACGAACGTACCGCGCGACTTCGTCGAGTTCCCGTCGCAGTTCAACGAGCACTGGTCACTCGATCCGAAGGTCTTCGCGAACTACGCCAAGCATTACCAGACCGGCAAGCCGATGCCGCAGACGCTCGTCGACCGCATCAAGAAGTCGCGCACCTTCAACCAGGGCTACGCCACGGTCGAGTACCTGGCCGCGGCATTGCTCGACATGGCCTGGCACACCCAGGCGCCCGGAGCCGCGCAGGCGGATGTGAACGTCTTCGAGCCGGAAGCGCTCAAGCGCTTCCACATCGCCATGACCGATGTTCCGCCGCGCTACCACACCACCTACTTCTCCCACATCTGGGGCGGCGGCTACTCGGCCGGCTACTACGCCTACCTCTGGTCGGAGCTGATCGACGACGACGCCTACTACTGGTTCAAGGAACACGGCGGAATGACGCGCGCGAACGGCCAGAAGTTCCGCGACATGATCCTCTCGCAAGGCGGCAGGCAGGACGAGGCAACGTTGTACCGCGCCTTCCGCGGCCGCGACCCGATCGTCGAACCGCTGCTGATCGAGAGAGGGCTGAAGGAAGAGCCGCCGGCGAAGAAGTAGGTCGCGGGAGTCGGGGGTCGGGGGTCGGGGGTCGGAGATGAGGACCTACAAAGATCGTCATTGCTCCGACTCCCGACTCCCGACCCCCGACAACCATCATAGAATCCGCGCCCATGCGCAACGCCGCCGTCACCTTCCTTTCACTCCTCCTCGCCGCCACCCTCACCGCGCAGGAGCTTCCTGCCGACATGCGGGCCAGCATCGACAAAGCGGCCACGGACATCCTGGCCAAGACCGGCGCGCCGAGCGCTTCCATCGCCGTCGTCCGCGACGGAAAGATCGTCTACACGCACGCGTACGGAACGGCGAATCTCGAGACGAAGCTGCCGGCGTCATCGCAGATGCGCTACTCGATCGGGTCGATCAGCAAACAGTTCACCGCCACCGCGCTTCTCCTCCTCGCCGAAGAAGGGAAGATCTCGCTCGACGACAGAGTCATCCGCTGGCTCCCTGACCTCACGCGCGCCGGCGACGTCACCATCCGTCAGATCCTCTCGATGACCTCCGGCTACCAGGATTTCTGGCCGCAGGACTACGTCATGCCGATGATGCTGCAGCCGGTCACCGCGCCCGAGATCGCGGCCGGATGGGCCAAGAAGCCTCTCGACTTCGAGCCCGGCGCCAAGTGGCAGTACAGCAACACGAACTACGTCATCGCCGGGATGATCGCCGAGAAGGTGGCCGGCATGCCTCTGCTCGACTATCTCCAGAAGCGCGTCTTCATGCCGCTTCATATGACCACCGTCTCCAACACCGATGCCGCACCGCTCGGCCCCGAGGATCCGATGCGCTATCTGCGGTATGCGCTGGGACCGCTTCGCCCCGCTCCGAAAGAAGGCCGCGGCTGGATGTTCGCCGCCGGCGAGCTGGCCATGACCGCGCACGATCTGGCGCTGTGGGACATCTCGATGATCGATCAGACGGTCCTGAAGCCGGAGTCGTATCGCGTGCTGGAGGCCGAGGTGCCGATGACGAACGGAGTGGGATCGCGGTATGGCCT